>JADFHG010000144.1 GCA_022567365.1 Planctomycetota bacterium
TGGGAAACGATTGACCTCTACTTTGACGGTCCGACCAAAGGTATGACACCGGTTGACTTCTCGATCAGCCAGGATCCGCCGGGACGGCATCCGACAATCATCAGCGTTGAGACGGAGGGTAACACGGCTACACTGTACTTCAGCGGCCCAATCTCATTGCTTGCGTGGACAACGATCACCCATGACGCGAGCGGCGCGAGCACAAGGATCGGCTCGCTACCGGCCGACGTGAGCAACGATGGAACAAGCTCCGCGACCGACGTTCTCGTCTTGATCGATCATCTCAACGGCGTGATCAGCCTCGCCGAGTATCAGACCGACATTGATCGCACGGGGCAGACCAATCCGAACGACGTGCTCCGCGTGATCGATCTGCTGAACGGCGCAGGCGTGTATGACGTCTTCAACGGTGCGTCACTGCCGGATTGAACTGAGCAGCCGGGAAAACGTTGATGATTCGAGTGGCGCACGGTTTGACGTTGCGCGGAAGCGGGCGTGAATCGTTCTCCCGAAGGCACCAGGGGCGGGACCGGCAGGATGGAGTAGCCACGTAGGCACGAATCGCGGCAAGATACTACTCCGACACATAACAAGTGAACACGTCACTAGTTTCATCCTCCCGAATTCGCAGGCAATCGGAGTAATACCTGTTCAGATGATCGGTGTCGGAGTAGTATGCGGGTGATGGACATCACTCCGCGTCCTCAACCACCGGATTGGATACCGACGTGCATCTGACCGTAAGTCTTGGCAGATGTTCAGTTTAGAAGTAGGCGCCGGAAGACGCCGCACTTGAACGGGACAATTCCAACTCTCCAGCGGCAGGCAGTGAAGGAGAACGCCCAACCGCCGGGCGTCGGCTTGACCTTGAAAGCGGAGGGCATGTGCGACGTTATAACATACGGTCGCGGTGTTTCCAGTGGGGGATTCCAGGCACCTTGGCCGCTGTCGCGCTCGCGGAACCCATGCGGTCCATCCTCAATGCCTGTGCGAGTGATTGGCGCGTTGGTAGTCGCGGACGATGCGGGCGAGTCTGGCGAGTGCGGATTGTCCTTCCTCGGTGGATTCCAGGCCGACGAAATGGAAGCCGACCGAGCATCGACCGTTTACTGCGGCTTCGTGGTGGCGAAGGGTGGCCTCGGCGATGAGTGGTTCGTCGCCGGGCCGCGCGGTGAACATGACCTGATACGTCTCGTCCTGCTCGGTCTGCGCCCTGTCGGGCATGTTGACGCGAATCCCGCCGGCCGAGACGTTTTCCAGCTCGCCGTACCAGGCCTGTTGCGACCGACCATCCCCCTCGGCGACGGGTCGCACGCGGACGGCGATCGCCTGCCCCGGCGGCGGGGTCGCACGCTCGTACGATCGTCGTTGCAGTTGCTGCATTTCCCTCGGCCACCGCAGAACAAACGGCGCATCGTCGCTTTCCCTGCCACAGTCGGTCACGACGGTGGAGAACATACACTTCTTGTGCCCTTTTCGAAACGTGACACCGAGTGTTTCTTGGAGGGTCGGCAGCGACACCGCCGGTCCGCGGCTGGGGACCGGGCGCTGAACCACGAGCGCCCCTTCCGCCGACGAGCCGCCGAGCATGATGGATCGATACGTCCGCCAACCCTCGGGCGTGCGGTGCGTGAGGACGATAGGGGTTTGTTTCTCGATCGACTCCGCGAGGAGCCGGCCACACTGTTCGCTTTCTATGGTTTGTACCGCGCTCATTCTGCACATGGCCTCCGCTACGCCGCACCGACGGCCTCGAGGGCCGCACCGATCCTCGCGGTGCTGGTTGTCGTTCCCAGATCCATAAACTCGATACCCACGATGCATTGCCTCGCCGACCCGGCGGGCATGAGGTTGGTTACCCGCGCAGGGATTCGAAACGGCTCGTCGTCCGAGGGCACGCGAAACCGCGCGACCAACTCCGCCCCCACAAAGAGACGCTCGGCGGCGGTCGCGTCAATCCGACACGCCGCCCCCACCGTGCTCAGGTTGAGCACCGCGCCGTGCGTTTTCCAGTCTCCGGACGCGGACTCGACGGTCAGCGTCAACGGGATCGGATCGACAAAGCCGCGGCGGGGACTCATCCGGCGGTCGAGCCGCGCGATCACCTTCGGCTTCGTAAGGATCAATCGACCCGCCTGCCCGTTTCCCGCCGCGCGGATGCCTACGACGCGCACCTCGGCGACGTGATTGCCCGCGCCTCGCGCCAACGAGAGTTCGAGCGTGTTACCGTGTTCGAAGCCGGGTTCCCCATCACCCTGGAGTTCGACCGTCAAAGTGGTTGCGTCCCCGCCAATGAGCTTCCCCGAACCAGTCGTGTCGATGCCGTCGCCGGTCGTCCGCAAATCAACGAGCGCCCGAGCCGCGACGGCATCCTCGAGGATCGCCGACGAATCCGCGGCACCGATTACACGATATTCATACGCCGTGCAGCCAAGAAAGCGGGCCATGATTCACTTCCTTCGTTTCAGTTCGAGCCTCTCGCGCTGCGTGATGAACCGCGTAATGCGGAGTTGTTCGTTGTCGAGCGCTGCCCCGGGCCACGGGACAAACGCGAACCCGACGCGAACGCGCTTCTCCGCTCCGACGACGGCGACGTGTCGCACTTGCAAGAGCATCACGAACGCAGCATCCAAACCGGGCAGCGAGAAGTCGCAAAAAAAAACCGGTCGCAGTCACGCGCCGCGAATGTGCCGGGTGCGAAGACCGCGGAGATACCGCCGGCGGATATGTTCGCCATGCGTCCGTCGACGATGGATGCACCGACGAGACACGCGTCGCGCATATCCGGGTGGCATTCGACCAGACGTACACCGATCGGATCGCGCCCGGACACCGCAATGCGGAAGTGGTCGCGCCGCTGGTCCTCGACGACGCGGTCGGGAATCACAAGCGCAATCCCCCGCACGCGCTGCCGGTCATTGAGTCGGATGATGGTACGGTCGTCGATGATGACGCTTTCAAACCGGTATCGCTTGGCGACAACCGTGACGAGCACGTCCACGGACACGCCGACCGGTATTCGTCGCGTTCGATCGGGATAGCGCGGTGCATCCAACAGGATTCGGTCGGAGGCGAGCTCGATCATACGCGTGCGGCACGAGAGTCGTTCACCGCCGGTCAGTTCATAGCGAATCTCGACGGCTGCGTTGCGCGCGCACGCCGACTCGAGGATCGTAGTGTCTTTATTGGCGATCATTCCAACCGTTGCCATGGTTTCGCCGGTCCTCTTCCGGCGCGACGTGGCGCGCACCGTCTATCGGTAGACTTCGGGATCGCGACGACCGGACTTGAAGGGCGCATGATTGGTCCAATAATGATCGCCAGTGCTTCGTTACCATGCATCCGGTGAGTTGGAATGCGTGCTGCCGGGAGGACGAAACTTCCATTGAGCCGGTGGCTCCGCGGCGTGGGAATCTTCGGTCCAGCGCGCGCCTCGCCCACCCGACCGATCCGGCGGCTTCATTGCCGTCGCTGCGCTGGGTGTGACGATGTTGCTCTTGGCGGGCAGTGGGCGCCGACCGACTAGACTCTATCAATGGCCTGGACTTCACCAAGCGTGGACTCGATCCGGCC
Organism: Planctomycetota bacterium; assembly: GCA_022567365.1. Lineage (GTDB taxonomy): Bacteria > Planctomycetota > Phycisphaerae > UBA1845 > UBA1845 > JADFHG01. Next base: position 3,574 of record JADFHG010000144.1, read on the forward strand.
AATCGGGCGGCGCTCGATGGTTCTGCCAGCGGACCAAGCGCGGCGACCGTCCCGTCTGAAGCGTGCGGTTCCGTGCGAGACCGGCAGCCCGGTGGCGACATATCGGCCGCCGCTTTGACACGCGGAGGGATCAACGGACAATGGCCCACACAACGGCTCGGCGGCTAACGGTCTGTTGAGCGGCGGCGGATTCCAAAGTGCGGCACCGGTCTTGAACCGGTGACAACACGGGTTGGCAAACCGCGCCGCACCTTCCTCGACAGGCTGCCGGTCCCTGCTCGAGCCGAAGATGGGAGTGTCCGAGTACCTGGTGGGCTCCGCGGTCTTCAAAGCCGTTGAGGGGTCGTTTGCGCGGCTCCTGGTGGGTTCGATTCCCATCCACTCCCGTCTAGTTTTCAGCCATTTCTTGCAGGGTGATACAGCGGGTGATATAGTTACTACTCCGACACATAACAAGTGAACACGTTAGTAGTTTCATCGTCCCGAATTCGCAGGCAATCGGAGTAATACCTGTTCAGATGATCGCTACCGGAGTAGTAGCAGCCGTTCATCGCATCGGAGGACTGCTGCCCATGAAGAAGGTACCGCCAGCATCGCTGCCGGGGGTTTCTCTACTACACACACGCATTGTCCGCGGCAAGAGTCAAGCCGGAAAGTCAGTGTTCTGCGAAATTCGTCGAGTTGAATGGACGCGACGATTCAAGAACGCGGGAGTTTTTCCTACGGAAACTCCAGGACGCGTCGATGCGGACCGGGGAATTCACGCGAAAGTAGACACCGATTTCGTCCTCGAGGTGGGATTATTGGGTGACCACGCCAGGATGAGTCCTGAGCAGGCTGCTCGACTACGACGCCCGTTGGCGTCGGAGCATGACACCTCCCGTCATCATTCTCGCGCCTGAAACGATATCACTGTCTTGCGAAATCTCATGGCCGCGGCGTCGTCCGGCGTAAGACGGATCTTGCGTAAACCATGTGCCGCATGGTTCCGATGGACCGGTACGACATATGCGGGATGGACAGCTGACGCGTGAGTTGTTCCTCGAATGGTTCGATTGCGAGTTGCCCACGATAAGTTGGGATATGCTCGAGCCTGAAACCAAGCCCGCGTGTTGACTTGGAATCGAAACAACTCACGTGAACGTACTCGATTCAGGTTGGGCCAAGTAAAGATACCATTCGGGGGTCAGGGTGCTCTACCTTTGTGAGATTCCGATGCCACGGCCGGGCTTGCGAGCGTAGAGCACCTGCACCGACCAGCCGACTTGCCCGACCAGCCGGCTTGCCGGGCCGGATTGTTGGCCCAGCGTGCTGGCCGGCGGGCGATCAGGTCGGCATAGCGTTGGCCGGTGCTTCCATCGATGCCGGATTCCGGGGCAACCAGACGGCCATCCAACCGGGGCCGCGGTGATTCCAGGCATAATAGGGAATCGCCATCAGGTGGACCGGTTCGGACTCGAACCGCTTGCCGTTTCCATCGAATCGCGCTGCAACGCCCACGCCGCTCAGCACGGTGACACCGCCCAACAAGTCCGGACGGTGTCGCGGCGTCAGCGTGGCGCCATCCGGCAGCGCCACATGATGGACGCCACAGTCGTGATCGACGGCTTCAATGCAATATACGATTGGCCCGCGTTGCAGGGCGATACAGCCCGCGTTGGCCGGCACCTTCTCGTGGCTTACCACGCGGCGAACGACCATCGGCAGGTCCAATTCGACGCAATCGCCCTCCCGCCACGTTCGGCGGATCACGGCGTAGCCGGCAGAAGGATCCGGGTCGACCGGCCGACCGTTGACACGCAGCGCGACTTTCCTATTGGATGCGTTGAGGAATCGATACAAATCGGACGGGACGGGGAGTTCGACGGCCCAGCCGGGAATGCGCACGTGGAGCGTAAAGTCAGCGGGTCGCTCGGGCCGAACCTCGATCCGAATCCGTCCGTCCCACGGATACCGGGTCCGCTGGTCGAGCTGCACGCTGATGTTTCGCAGGGTGACCTCAGCCGTTCCCGCGACAAACAGATTGATATAGATCGCGGCGTCGTCATGGGCGTAGACCAGCCCCGGCAGTGACGCCATGAACCGAGCCACGTTGGTCGGGCAGCAGGCACAGCCAAACCAATCCAAACGCTCCTTGGCGCGCTGATTGAACGCGGATACTCCGTCCCAGGCCAGCGGGTTGGTATAGAAGAATCGATCGCCGCGGAGCGAAACCCCTGCCAGAAAGCCGTTATAGAGCACGCGTTCGAGGACATCGAAATAGCGGGCGTCCCTATGCACCAGGAACAGACGGTGGTTCCACATGGCATTGGCGATCGCCGCGCAGGTTTCCGCATACGCGCTGTCGTTCGGCAGTTCGTAGTCATTGCCGAACGCCTCGCCAGCTCCCCGGGCCCCGACTCCACCGGTAATATAGAGCTTCCTCGAGACGACGTTCTCCCAGAGGCGGTCGATGGCCGTCTGGTATCCGCTCTCCCCGGTCATCGCCCCGACGTCCGCCATGCCGCAGTACAGGTAGATCGCGCGAACGGCATGGCCGACGGCCTCCGCCTGCTCGAGCACCGGTTTGTGGTCCTGGGCGTAGGAGCCGTAACACGGGCGTTGCTCGCCGTGCCCGCGTTGGTCGAGGAAGAACTTGGCCAACCTCAGGTAACGCCGGTCGCCGGTGGCTCGAAAGAGGCGAACCAGGCCGATCTCCACTTCCGGATGCCCGGGAGCGGCGTGGCAGCTGCCGGGACCGAAGATCGCATCGATATGGTCGGCGAACTTCGTGGCGACGTCGAGCAACGATGCCTTGCCCGTAGCCTCGTGATGGGCGACGGCCGCCTCGAACAGGTGGCCCGCACAGTACAGCTCATGTTTGGCACGAAGGTCGGTCCACCGTCGGTGCGGCGCGGCGAGCGTAAAATACGTATTCAGGTAGCCGTCAGTTTGCTGGGCGCCGGCGATCCTGGTGATCAATTCGTCCAACTGGCGATCGAGCTTGGGGTCGGGCCGGCGAGCCAAGACATACGACGCGCCTTCGATCACCTTGTAGAGATCGGAGTCGTTGTAGACCAGCCCCTCGTGCTCGCCGTTCAGGGTGCCGGCGGCCCGGGCAAAGTTGGCGATGCGTCCGGTTCGGTCGCACTTGTCCAGCGCATGCGGAATCGTCACGTCCGCATTTGCTTTGAGCCTCGGCGACCAGAATTCGTCGTCGATCCGCACCTTCGTCATTGAGACAGGCTCGAGCACGTGGTATCCCCGTCCAAGCTCCGGTTCCGCACGCGGTAACGAGCCACGGGCAACCGGCAGTGAGGAAGTTGTCAGTCAGGAAGTGAGAGCGTGTTCGTACCCCCGACTGAAAACTGAAGACTGACAACTGAAGACTGACTACGGAAGACTGACAACTGTTGGCCGATGGCTTCCTCGACAACCGTCAGCCTACACTCTACCTTGCCTTCCGGCCAAGAGTACGAATCTCATGATCGACCGCCATCACGACCTCGAGCCCTTGCAAACCTTGCGCAAGACATTTCGACGCCCCGGTCTACCTGGCGACGGATTTGGATGAACGCATCTTCTGACAGGCTGCCCCCGCATGAACCACACGTAGCGGAGTTGCGCATGCGCCCGACGTGCCGGACTGAGGACGCCGTTTTCCCGAGTCGCGTCGGCATCAGCCTCGCACCTGCAATGATGCTTTGCCTCCTGCCCCCGCTTCTTGCCTTTGGCGTCTTGGGATGTGATCGAACCGAGCAAGACTCGGCGGTGGTGCTTCGCGTGGCGAACTGGGGCAGTCCCGCGGTCGAGTCATCGTTCATGGCCCTGGAACGCGACTTCCGCGCCGAGTTTGAGGCGCAGCACCCCGGTGTCCATGTTCAGGTGGAACTCATCCCGGGTGAAGGCCGCTACGCGCCTAAGTTGATCATGATGCACGTGGCTGACAGTATGCCGGATGTGATCCACCTGGACGCCTCCTCGGCGGCCGTGTTTGTTGATAACGGCACACTCCGCGACCTGACCCCGATGATCGCGGACGATGGCGGGTTCGACCTCACGGCGTATTTCGACAACGTCACCGATATCGCTCGACGCGGGGACGCCCTCTACGCCATCCCGCTCGATTTCACCCCGATGGTCATCTACTACAACAAGACGCTGTTCGACCGAGCGGGCGTTCCCTATCCGCGCGACGGATGGACGTGGACTGAGTTCCTGGCAACAAGTCGCGCCCTGACGGTCGTGCCGAAGGGCGCTACCAGACCGACACAATACGGTTTCAACTTCATCAATTGGATGCCGGGATGGCTACCCTGGCTTTGGGCCAACGGCGGCGACGTACTCGACGAAACCGGCAGCCGGGCCACCGGCTACCTCGACGGACCCGAAACCGTCGAAGCAGTACAGTTTCTAGTCGATCTGATCCGCAAGCACCGTGTCGCTCCGCCGCCCGCCGAGACTGCTGCCCTGGGTGTCGACCTTTTCCGTGCCCGCCGGGCGGCGATGGACCTCAAGGGTCATTGGATGATGCTCGATTATCGCGCCGACGGGATTGACTTCGGCGTGGTTTCAATACCCACCAACACCGGAAAGCCGGTCACGGTTATCTATGAATCCGGGCTTGCCGTCGCCGCGAAGACTCGGTATCCCGAGCTGGCCTGGCAGTACATAAAATTCATGACCGGTGCCGACGTGCAGCGACGACGGGTCGCATCGGGGATGGCCATCTCGGCCAACAGGCAA
>JADFHG010000145.1 GCA_022567365.1 Planctomycetota bacterium
AAGACGCCTCTTCGATGCACTGCAAGAATGGCTTTCCGATCGGCACGCGGACCTCTACGATCGACGTGCGTAGGCCCTACGCAACCGCCCCATCACATGCTACGGATAGAATTTCCCCATCATCCGTGGGTACGGGATCGCTTCGCGGATGTGTTTTAGACCGCACAGCCAGGTTACCGTTCGCTCGACGCCCAGACCGAACCCGCCGTGGGGGACGCTGCCGTAGCGGCGCAGGTCGAGGTACCACTCGTATTGGTCTTGTGGGAGGTTCTCATGTTTGAGCTTCGCGAGCAGGCGGTCGTAGTCTTCCTCGCGGGCGCTGCCGCCGATGATCTCGCCGAAACCCTGCGGGGCGAGAAGGTCGAAGTTTTCCACGAGGCGGTCGTCGCTGCGGTCGCCGCGCATGTAGAACGCCCGGCATGACGCGGGGTAGTGCGTGACGAAGATCGGCCGATCGTGGAGCCGCGAGATGATCGTCTCGTCCGAACCGCCGAGGTCCGTGCCCCATTCAAAGTTCGCGGCCAGTTCCATATGGTGTGGAATGTTGGCGATCTGCTCGGTGATTTCCGAGCGCTCTTCGCGGGCCTCGATCGCGCCGGCCGCGGCTTTCTCCTTTTGCCACTGCTTGCCGCCGCCCTTTGCCTGTGCGTCGAGCTCTTCGATCGTTTTGTCGAGTTCGGCGACGCGCGTCTTTTTTTGCGCGAGATCGTTTTCGAGAAACTCCTTTACCCGCGGCCCGCGAAGCAGCTCGGCGGCTTCGGTATAGGTCATGCGGACGAAGGGCGGTTTGATCGCTTCCAGATCGTCGAGGCTTCGCCCGATTTCGACGAGTTCGTCGCGGTGGTCCTTCAGCACGCGCGTGACGATCGAGCAGATGAAATCCTCGGCCAATTGAATCACGTCGTCGAGGCTCGCGTAGGCGATCTCCGGCTCGACCATCCAAAACTCGGTCAGGTGTCGGCGGGTCTTGCTCTTTTCCGCTCTGAACGTGGGACCGAAACAGTAGACGTTGCGATGGGCCATGCACGCCGCTTCCAGATATAGCTGGCCCGTTTGGGCGAGGAAGACCTGGTCGCCGAAGTAGTCGACGGGAAAGAGCGTTTGTGCCCCTTCGCCGGCCGCAGGCGCGAAGATGGGCGTGTCGATGAGCACGTAGCCGCGGTCGTTGTAGAAGCGGCGAATCGCGTCGATGATCGTCGCGCGGATGCGGAGGATGTGCCACTGGCGCTGCGAGCGAAACCACAGGTGGCGGCGGTCCATGAGGAACTCGATGCCGTGCGGTTTGGGCGTGATGGGGTAGTCGGTCGATGCGTGGACCGGCGTGAGACCGGTCACGCTGAGCTCATGACCCCCGACGGAGCGATCGTCAGCCTTGACCACGCCGGTCACGGTCAGGGCGGATTCCTGCGCGAGCTTCTTGGCTTCGTCAAAGAACGGCTCGGTGGCTTCGTTCCTCTCGAGCACACACTGGCAGAGGCCGGTCCCGTCGCGCACGATGATGAACGCGATCTTGCCGCTCGCCCTCGTTTTGTAGACCCATCCTTGAAGCGTAACGGTCTTGTCCACGTGTTCGTGGAGCTTGTTGATTGTCGTCGTCGTTTGCATGCGGCGTTTATACGGCGAGGGCTGGGGGTTCGCAACATTGAGATCCGTGGTGCATGCCCTGCAGCAACGCCGCGGTTGGCATGATCGCGCACCTACGGTTTCGGGATCAGCGATCGCACCGGCGCATTCGGATCGAGCTTGATCGCCTTTCGCGCGAGGTCGGCCGCTTGTTGCTTATCGCCGAGTTTGTTGGCGGCGATCGCGGCGCTGGCGAAGTGTTTCGCGTTGTCGGGGGCGAGCCGGGTAAGCATTCTGTATTCGCGCAGCGCGCCGGCCGAGTCACCCATGCGCATCTGTATCCCGCCGAGCGACTGGTGCAGATCCTCGCGGAACGGGGCGATGTAGAGCGACTGCTGATACCAATACCGCGCTTCACCCAACCGCCCCTTTTTACTGAAAATCGAACCGATCCGCGCCGGCACGTCGGCGTCGTGCTCCTCGGTACGGGCAAGTTCGAGCAACTGTGACAACGCGAGGTCGTCTTCTCCGCGTTTCAAGTGGATGCCCGCCAATCCGCGCCAACTGAACGGGTCCATCGGGCACAGCCGCTGCAATCGCTTTAGGGCATCGACCGCTTCGTCGAAGTTCTCCCGGCGAAGCGCGATATCGCCGATCCGCTTGTGCGCGGTCCACGAGGACGGATCGATCCCTACCAACCGCTTGGCCGCATCCCATGCCTCGTCGTCGTATTCGCGGATCGCCGCCTTCGATTCCTCCTGGGATACATAAACATCGAGCACGCGCAGGAGCACTTCGAGCGCATGGGGTTCGTTTTCGTCGAGCTTCAGCGCGCGTCGTGCGGCATCGTGACCCGCTTCGAGGTTGCCTTCGTCGAACTCCGCGCGGGCAAGGCGACCGAGGAGCGCGGCGTCTGCCTTCTCATCGTCCGCCGCCAACTCGCGGAGATCATCGACGGGCTCCGGGGGCGTCAGGTCGAATCCCCACCGCTCCACCTGCGGGCGTGCCCACGCACGAAAGTCCTTGTCGAAGACCTCGACGGCGATGCCGAGTTGTTCTTGAAATACCCTTGGTTGGGTCCACCCGTCGTGATAACGATCAAGCATGGGGTTGATGCTGTCGTAGCCGAATCGCTCGACGATGTATTCGCACATCCATTCGCTCTGCGCGTAGGCCATCGTCCGGTCCGTGCGCTTCTTGGGTCGCATGAATCCCCAATTGATCGATTCGAGGGTGAAGAGTTCGTCGCGACGGACGGCGTCGGCCAGCAATCTAGTCCAGTCGAAACTCCGCGGCGAGTCCTCCTGAAACACGGCCAGCCCCTCGGTGAACCAATGGGGGATTCGATTGCGCGTCGCCGCTAGCGTTACGGTATGGGTGAATTCGTGCATGAGTACGCGGGCGATGTTGTACGGTCCCATGAGATCGACCGATTCGCGCGGCGAGTCCATCGCGATCACCCGCCCGGTACACGCGCCGACGGTATGGATCCACGGTTTCCCGGTAATCCGGACGCCGAATTGAGCGTGCGTAGGGAACAGCTCGATGATCGTCTTGTCCACCGGCTCGTGGCCGTAGTCGCCGGTGACTATTGGATAGATTTCTTCGAGCAGTGTGGCGACGTAATCCCCTAGTCCGGGATCCCGTTTCTCGTCGTAGCGGATGATGAAATGGTCGGTCTCGATCCGGGCCGCAGCTTCGAGCGTCTTGAGTAGGGTAAGCGTATTGTCGGTGCGACGGTTATAGGGATCGAGCGCCCATGCCCCCTCGAGCGCCTGATGGGCCTTGTCCTCGAGCCCCCACTGCATGTACATCATGCCGAGCTCGGTCCGCGCGTTTGCATCCGTGCGGTCGCACTCGATCGCCCTGAGAAACTCGACCTCGGATTCCGGATACTGCCGGATGCCGGCGAGCGCCCCGGCGACGGCGCGGTGAAAGACGGCCGAACACGGGTTGATGCGCGCGACCCGCTCCACGATCTCGCCCGCGCGTTTCTCGTCGTACGTGCAGCGGTATGCCGCGGCCATGAGCGCAAGGGCGGTCACGTCGTTGGGGTTGATCTCGAGGGCCTTCTCGCTCGCCGTAACGGCTTGGGCGTAGCGGCGCTGGGTGATCAGATTCTTCGCGGAAAGGTGCAGCGCGGGCGCGTAGACCGGGTTGATTTCCAGGGCGTGCTCGATTCGGCGCTCCACGTCTTCGAACTGCCATCCCTCGAGCGCCGCCTCGCCGAGTCCCACGTGGGCTTCGGGAAGGTTGCGGTTGACCGCCAGCGCTCCGTTGTAGTCCGCGACGCTTCCGTCATCCTTGTCGTTGTTGTAGCGCTCGCGCAGCATATTCGCTGCCGCGATTCGCGCGGGCCAATACGATCGATCAACTCGGCCGTGCGCCAGGAGCAACATGCCGTTCAGGGCGTGGTCGAGCCTCCGCACGACGTCCGTTTGCGTCAAGACGCTGCAGCGCGCGAAGCCGATCGCCACGTCGGTGATCCACGCCGCGTCGCGCGGCAATTCCGTTCGCCCGGCCACCTGGTGCTCGAACCACTTGTACGATGCTATCGCTTCATCGCGCCGACCCAGCAGTTCCAATGTTTGGGCTTCAAGCAAACGAGCGCCGGCGTGGCCGCGCTCGCGTTCGACGGCCTCGCGCGCGTGCGTAAGGACGTCGTCGTATCGGCCGATGAGATTGTATCCGTACGCGAGCAGGTAGTGCCAATCGGCGGCATGTTGTGCGCCTAGTTCGACCAGCGCCGCGATCGCTTCGTTGTAGTCCCCGGTTCGGTATCGACACCGGGCAATCCCGAGCGCCGCGTCTAGGGCGGTCTCGGGTTCTTTCGCGAGCTTCGCATAGATCTCGAAGGCCCGCTCGTACCGTCCCTCGATCAAAGAATCGTCCGCGTCCGCCAAAGTCGCGGGCTTTTCCGCTTCACCCTCATTCGCCCCGGCGCCCGGTTCCGCCGCTTCGTCTTGTTCCTTCGCTTTGCTCGGCTTGTCCGTCTCGTCCTGTTTCTCCGCGCCACTCGGTTCCGCTTTTGGTGGGTCGCCTTCATCAGGGCGCGTCTGTTCTTTGGGTGGGGCTGTCGGCGCGTCCTCCTTCCCGGCGTCGCGCTCTTTCTCCAGGGCGGCGGGGTCTTCGCTCGGCACGTCCTGCGCGGCCAGCGGGGCGGGCTGAAGCGTGACGGCCGCTACGATGAGAAGGACAAACGCGGCGATCCGCGCGCGCGGAACGGCCGCATCGATCCACCGTTGGCGGAATCTCGTCGGTGTCGAATTGCCCGAACGGGCCGTCACAGCCATCATCGTGATCACCGATTTCATGCGAAGGCGCGGGAAGATCGACCAGATCCTCAGGGCGCGAAGTTCAAGGGGCGCGACCACCTCGCGCTGGCGGTACCTAGCGAATCCAGCGCGCATCGCGCTGCGATTTCTACGTGTCACTTGAAAAACAAAGCGATGTAAACACAGTTTGGCACGCCACGCCGGTATGGGACGAGGTTTGGACACCCGTATCATCGGAAGTTTGAGCGCACCGTACTCAATCCCGTCCTCCATTCAGCACAAACCATCGTATCAGTCTCGAAATCACAACGGCGACGGTCGCGGCGGCGTCGGGAGTGTCGTCAGGAACGGCGCGTGCAAGCAATTGTATGCGGATCGCCGGCCTGCGGTATCGCCGAATCGCGAGCATCCGGGTCGCGGTCAGCTACGGCTCGCTCGGGAATGGGCCGCGAACGTCACAAAAACCCAGCATCGTTACACGATCATGGAGAATTAGTTTGGATCGAGGGCCGAAACCGACCGAATCAATCTATATCATACCGCGGGTCAGGGGACAATGGCGGGACGACGAAGAATCGCCGGACGAGCACCAATCGATCCGTCCGGCAACCCGGGTGCCGCGGAGCGATACGATGGTCGTTGGTTGATAGGTACACAGTGGGCTTCGAGGCTCGTAGCCGTCCACGCCGGCGACGCGAAACCGAGGGACGCATGTTATGACGGCAAGTGGCACCGCAACCACCGAGTTCGCCGACGCTGCGTCGCCGCCGTCGGGGAACGTGTGGATCATTGGGGCGGCCGCCCTGATGACGATGTTGCCCGTTACCTTGCTCGTGCCCGTACTCCGGGAGATCCTCGCGGACCGCTTCGCCGCATCGACCTTCTGGACGCACAGCTTCATGTCCATCAACATGATCGGCGCGATCGCCGCCCTGCCGCTGATCGCGCGGTTTTCCGATCGGGCGGGCTCGCGGCGGATGGTCATCGCGACGGCATTGTTGCTCGATGCCGTTCTTTTTCTGGGTATGTCACGGGCCGCATCATTACCAGTCGTGTTGGCGTTGCGCGCGCTCGAGGGCGCTGCCCACATGCTCGCGATATCGTCGCTCATGGCTATGGCCGCCGACGGATCGGCGCCGAATCGGCGGGGCCGGATGATGGGCCTGATCGGGAGCTGCATGATGTTCGGTACGGCCGCGGGCACGCGGCTTGGCGGTGTGGTATGGCGTACGTGGCCGGGCTGGACATTCGAGGCGGCGGCGATGATCGCCATGTTCACCGCCGTGTTCGTCGCCGTTGTTCTGCCTTCAACGAGCAACCGAGCGACACCGCGCAAACGCCCGAATGTGGTCGCCTTGCTGCGCAACCACCGCGAACTCTTCGTACCCTACGCATATACCTTCATCGACCGCCTCTGTGTCGGTTTCGTCATCAGTACGTTCGTGCTGTTCCTCGCGGAGTGCCACGGGCTTGACCCGGACGGGCGAAGCCGGCTTCTCGCATTGTTCCTCGTGCCGTTCGCATTGCTCGTCTACCCCGCGGGGCGGCTGACGGATCGAATCGGAGGCCTGGTCCCCCTCGCCTTCGGGAGCATCGCTTTCGGCCTGTTGTTCGCTTGTTACGGCATCATTCCCGCGCGATGGTTGCCCGTGGCCATGGTCGCTTCCGGCGTCTTGAGCGCCCTGATGTTCGCGCCGACGTTGGCACTGACGGCCGAGTTGGCACCGCCAGGCCGGCGCGGGGCCGCGTTCGCGGGGTTCAACGCCGCGGGTTCGCTGGGGTTTATCTGCGGTCCGATCCTTGGCGGCGCCGTCTGTCAGCTCCTGAGCGGATCTCTCGGTACGGTCGGGGCGTTTCGGACGGCGTTCGTCGTCGCCGGAGCGACCGAAGTCGCCTGCGCGGTGCTGACGTTGCGACTTTTGCTCAAGCTGCAACGAGGCGGCTCGTTGTGGTCGACTCGGCGCATCGTGGTCGAGGCGCGGTCCGCGCCACGCGCTCGAACGCCATCGGGGGCTGCGCCCGAGGGGATCGGGCACGCACCGCCGATTTCGCTTACAATTCCGAATCCTCGGAACGGCGATAGCCGATAACATCGGCACATGGAACCGGTCCAACGTATACCGGTCTGAACTCGACCCAGGCATCATTGGAGACGTGCGCATGGTTACGGTTGGTATGAACTACGAGATACGGGCAGGCAAGGAAGGGCAATTCGAGAAGGTGTTCGACAGCGTCTTGGACATCATGCAGTCGCTACCGGGACACCAGGAAACCAACCTGTTTCGGCAGGTACATAACGAACAAATGTACCTCATCGTTTCCCAGTGGGCGGACCGTGCGTCATTCGATGCGTTTATCGAGTCGGATCAGTTCAAGAAGGTCGTCGACTGGGGCAAGGAGCAGGTCCTCGCGAGCCGCCCGAAGCATGAGGTGTACGGAGATGTTTCACCATCGCCGGACGCCGCCGAGGGGTGCCCGATGCACGGAAATTAGCATCCCCGATTCGACTTGAATTGCACCGGCGACCCTTGAGCTACCGGGCGGGATGAGTCCACGCGCCCCGCAAACCCGGTGAAAGAGCCCGGACGGCGGTCCTGATGTTTGGCGCCTCGGCGGGAGCCTCGCCCGCCGGTCGCATGGCAGTCCGTGGAAGAACAACCTATCCTTGTGGGACCGACCGGAAAGTCGGTCCCACATACTTCTTCAACGGGCTGATAGGCCGCCTGATCCACCATACACTGCGTCACGCGGGCGAGTCGATGCTCGTCGGTCCCTCGCTGCGATCGACGTTGCCGATTGTGAAGACCCTGTTCTTGCCCGCGCGCTTGGCCCCGCGCAGCGCGTCGTCGGCCCGCTTGAGGAGTTCTTCAGACGTCGTCGCATCCCACGGATAGGTCGCGAGCCCGCCGCTGACCGTCAGGCGCGCGATCTCATCCGGGGGAAGTTCCGACACCCTTTGCGATTCGAGCGCTGCGGTGAACCGCCCAAGAATATCGAGCGCGCAGTCCGGATGCTTCGAGCCCGTCGTTCGCGGTCCCTTCGGATCCCAAAACAGTACGGCAAACTCGTCCCCGCCGTACCGCGCCACCACGTCCTGACTCCTGCAATGCTTGCGAAACAACTCGCCGATCGTGCGGATGATCGCGTCTCCGGCGTTGTGGCCCCATTGGTCGTTGTATCGCTTGAAATCGTCGACGTCGAACATCAGCAGCGTGACGGGAAACCGGTCCTTCGACGCCGCATCCAGGATCCGATCGAGGGCTTCACGAAGGTACCGGCGATTCGGCAGACCGCTTAGCTCGTCGGTCATCGCGCGCTCGCGCCACATGCATTGTGTGCGCGCGGCGGAGAGTATGTGCCCTGCCATTGCCGCATAGTGCGCGAGGTCTCCGACGTCGGCCGGATGAAACGGGGCGTCGATGGACGGTCCCAGGTTGACTTGC
>JADFHG010000146.1 GCA_022567365.1 Planctomycetota bacterium
GCCGCGCCGCCGAGCAACAACGCGCCCGCAGGGTGCAAAAAAACAGAGGCTAACCGCCCGAGACGTCGCACGCGCCGACTTGGGCGGCTAGGGGTATGCGCCCACCACTTCCCGACTTCCGCCCTCGCCGCAACTGTTTTCCGCCAAACTGACACAACAAACCAAACCTCACGCAAAAAACCGCGCCCAGCACATCCCGTACCGGACAGTATTGGCTATTAGCCGGTGCCACACATGCAGGTCAGTTTGTTTCAAAAGGCTGTCAAGGGTCTGATTCAGTTGTTGTGTCGTTCGCCCTGCTCGATGCCTTCCTGCCTGGCCCCACCACGGGTTTCGATTTCAAAGCTTCGATACTGCTCCATACCCGGCGGCTCCGCAAACGCCCGTGCCACGCTCCAAGGCGGATCCTGCGCCGCACAGAGGTCGTCAAAGTACGGTTTCAACCGGTCATACGTGAATCCCCGACCGTCAATATCGAGGCGCTTCCACAGTCTGTGCTTGGCCAGCGGAACCAGCCGGATGTCGCGCATGAAGCCGTCGATCGCGTCCCACCGGATCTTGCGAAACTGTTGCATTTTCCTGCGGTCGTTGATGTCGATCGTGGTCTCACCCATCCACTCGTCGTAGCATACCCGGGCGAATTGCAGTGAGCGAAGACTCGGTTGGTCGAGACCCAAGCTCAATTGCTTCAGCGATTTTTGGATGAAGCTGCGTACGATGATCTCCGCCTGTTTGTAGGTTTGGAGTTGCTCGAAGAGCGTCCCCTTGATCCACTCGTCGAGCGTTTGGTCGTACTGCTCTTGCGTGCGTCCGTCGGGGTGCGGGTTGTTATCGTGGAGATAGACGAAGTAGTTCTCCGCCTGTTCGAGGTTGCGCTCGCCACCCTCGAAGTAGAGCGCCTGAATCCAATTGTGCATGTTGGCGATGAACCCCGGCCAATACGAGGTGCCGCGAATGCCCATGCCCTCTTTTTTCTCTTCCTCGCGCTGGTATTTCGCGCTTTCACCGAACTGGTCCTCTGCATAGTACATGTACACGTCATACATATACGGTATGAACCGAGTGTCGGGGGTCAGCTCGATATAGGATTCGAACGGATCATCGAAGTCCGGCTCGAGAATTACCCTGCCGCGCGTAATCGAGTTCTGCAAGGACATGAACACCAACCGGGCCGTGTTCATCGAGTCGGCCGGATCCATGGTCTTTTGCCCCCTGCTGATCATGTCGCCATAGCTCGCCCAATAGAGCGGGTGTGAAAAGGGACTGCGCCAATCGAGCGGACCGAAATGCTCGACCATGAGCTCTAGCATCCAATCCAGGTCGAACTTCATCTCGTCGCGGAGAACCTGCGATCGCAGCGCCGCGAGCAACCGGTCGAGCGCGGGCGCGCTGTTTTCGCGGCTTAGAAGCTGAAGACGCCGCCCGTGAAGAGCGTTGCGGACTTCCGGGTCGGCGAGAAGCTCATCGATACGCAACTCCGGTCGTATGTATCGGGCGACGAAGTCGAGCAGCGTGTCGCCCGTCGGCAGATCGAGCGCTTCGAGTTCGTCGGCGAGCGCCCGCACCTCGGTGTCGGTTTGCAGCATGCCGTCGAGGTCGCGCGGGGCGTCGACGATCTTGCGGAACCAGTCGTAATACTCCTCCTTCGTTTGCGTGATCGGCGGAGCGCCGAGCACGCGCTCCATCTGGACCGCGTGGGCCCGTTTGTAATTGAAGTGTTCGTCGTCGAGAAAGTCACCGATCTTGTGCCAGTAGATCCAGGCGAGTTCCTTATAGAGGGTGACGGATTTGGGGTTGTATTGCAGGCCTTCGTCGCGGATGAGCTTGATCCCGTTTTGGACCCATTGCCAGCGCTCCTCCGGCGAGTACTTCATCACCGAGATGTTGTAGGCCATGTTCCATGCCGCGTACGCCCATACCTTGGGATAGCGCGGTTGCAGGGCGCACACGATGCGGTGCAGTTGCATGGCCTCGTACGTCTTGCCCTCGTCCTTCAGCCGCTCCGCACGAATAGACGCCCAGTCGATCACCAGGGCGCGGGCGGGTCCCATCTTCCCGAGAAGCGCGATGTCCGCCGGCAGCCCCTTGATCGTCGTGGGGTCGATGACGAGTTGCTTGTCCTTGCGAATCTCGTTGATCGGGTCGAGAAGGTATCCGGCGCTGACGAATGAGGCGATCGCCAGCACGATCGCGCCGATGCGCACCCAACGGTCTCGCCGTTGGGCCGTTTGCCGCGCGGCGAGGTATTCCGGTAGTGCGTGGTTGATCGTTTCAGCCATCGAGGGGGCTCACTTGCCGACGGGCTCTTGAAGAATGTGTGGTACGGGTGTTCAACGGGTTGCCAACCATCGGAGCCTACACGGATATCTCCGCCACCTCGCGGCGGTGGAAGAACAACATCGCCAGTCCGAGCGCACCGAGCGTCTGGACCAGGCCCAAATCACGAACGGCTTCGAGTACCCAAACCAAACTCACGTTGCGACCGCTGACGAATGTCTCGACGGGGTCGAAGTACCCGAAATCCGGGAACACGTAGTGAAGCGTACCGAAGACGAAGACGATCACGTGCATCATCGACTCCTGCAGCGCTGTAAAGAACGTCTGTGTGTCGAGATCGATCAGCGAACTGCCGACGTGCCGGACGGCGTCGATGAACGTTGAGCGATCATCGGTCGCGAAATCCAGCGATTCGAGAATGTACTTGCGACCGCCCGCGCACGCGTACACCGCGAACGATGTCATGCAGGCTACGGGAAACGACAGGACGGTCGTAAACATGAGTGAAACGGCCGCCAGGAACATCAGCTTCAACATCAGGATCACGAGCACGCGCACGAGGTTCCCCCCGAACGTTCCAACGACGAAGAGCAGCTCGACCTCGCGGCTCTCGAGAAACTGTATTACGTTTGCGGTTCGGACGTGGCCCGGGACCAGTCGCGAATCCTGATTGTAGAAGTTGACGGTAAGGGTGTGGTCGTCGGCTACCGTGCGCGCGGGCGCGGGGATCGTGTGGAATCGGCCGACCACGTGGTGCGTCTCGGCACGATAAAGCAAGGTTCCCTGGGCGCGGTTTCCGAAATCCCAGATGGACCGAAAAATCTCGTCCGGGGCATAGTTTGCGATCTCGGTATAATAGCGAAGTTGGATCCGGTGCCCGGGCGAACGATCGCACAGCACGTTGTGGAATCGAAACGTTCGGCGACCGAGGGGCGTAACCGTCCGCCATTGCGCTTGCTGCTTCGCCTTCAGGATTTGGATGAAGCGTTCACGGCTGAGTTCCCCGACGTCGCGGTAGGCGCCTTCCTCGAGGCGACGCTCGTATTCCCGCTCCGCGGTCTTGTCGAAGTCGGGCGGCGTAAACCGGATGGAATGGCGCGCGACGAGCACTTCACTGGCCAGCGATTGTTCATCCGCCGCGTTGATCGGCGGCACCGTCCAAATGATGTAGAGAACCATCAGGAAGATCGACAGCCCCGCCCCCGCCAGGAACATCGCGTTGAGAATCGTCAGCCCGAGCCACTTGCCGAGTACGAACTGCCAGCGCGGAAGCGGCTTGGTAAGGAGGAGGAGAATCTGTTTCTGAACGAGTTCTTCGGAAAGCGTCCGCGACATGAAAATCGTCAGCACGGAGAGCAATATCGCCGTTCCGGACAGTCCGTACTGAAGGAAGCTCTGCACCGCTCCGGTCAGCGAACTATCCCCGGTGATCGAGAACGGTAGGACGAAGACGATAAGACCGATAAGGACCAGAAAAACCCAAGCGATCCGCATACGAAGGCTTTCGGCGACCGTCTGTCGGGCCACCGCCCAACACGGATTCACGCGCCGTCCTCCGGTTTGTCCGCGTCGCCGAGCAGCGAATCGATCACACCCCGATCCGCCTCCACTTCGCGGCTACCGAGGGTTTCCGCGGGGATGATGGTTTCCTGAGCGGTCTCCGCGACCTGATCGGTCTCACGAGGCCCATCCGCCTCCCGCGCGAGCCGATCGACCACGGTGCGCGCAGCCTCGTCGTCCGTTGGTCCAGCCGGGGTTTCGACGAGGATCGGCTCCGGCGCGGGACGCTCGGCCGCACTGATCAGCGAATCCAACAGCGCCTTCGCGCCCGTCTCCGCCGGCTTCGCGAGGAACGCCGGGAGCTCCCCGCCGCCTCGGGCACCCGATGTATGCACGTCCGCCGCCTCCGCGTCGCGCACGATGGTGAGGAAGAAATCCTCGAGTCGGTTTCGCGGATAGGACACGCCGATGTCCTTGTCTTCGAGCCGACGGATCAGCCGGCGAACCTGATCGATCGTCTCCTCGGAAAGCGAGTCCGTCGTGATCAGCGTCTTGTCCTGTCGGGCGAGCAACGTCTCCAGATCTCCCGCTGCCATCTGTTGCCCGCCGTAAAGGACCGTCACGCGATCACAAACGTCTTCGACGTCCGCGAGCATGTGGCTCGACAACAGGATCGTCTTGCCCATGTCGCCGAGTTTGCGGATCAGATCCTTGATCTGGCGCACGCCCATGGGGTCGAGACCGGCCGTGGGTTCATCGAGGATCAAAAACTCCGGATCGTTGATCAGCGCTTGCGCGAGACCGATCCGGCGGGCCATGCCCTTGCTGTATTCGCCGATCGGGCGTTTCGCTTCATGCCGAAGACCCACCATATCGAGCAGTCGATCGATCCGTTCTCTGCGGATCTTGCCCGGAATGCGGAAGAGGCGCCCGTAAAAGTCCAACGTCTCGTGAGCGACCAGAAACCGATACAGGTATGACTCTTCAGGGAGAAAACCGATCCGAGCCTTGACCGCGACGTCGGTCGGGGGTTTGCCGAACACCGCGATCCGCCCCTTCGACGGGTAGAGGAGCCCGAGCAGCATCTTGATCGTCGTGCTCTTGCCCGAACCGTTCGGACCGAGCAGACCGAAAACCTCACCGGGGCGTATGGTCAGGTCGAGATCCTTGACCGCATGGACTCGGGGCCTGCGCCAAAAGTCCTTGAACGTTTTGCATAGCCCCGCCGTCTGCACGACGGGTTCCGCGGAATCAACCATACGTCCGTCTCTAATCGACCTGAAAAGCGAAACCGGTCGTTCACTCACTATCGAGTGCGACCAAACCCGCGGAACCACCTTGAAGTTGCACGACTGCTCGGTCGTTCTTCGAATGGGGCGCGGTCACCCGTCTGCCAAGGGGCGGCTCGTCCGCTCGCGTTCACCGACGAACTTGCCGTCGGCTGCGTACCCCAGCCCGAACACAGTGGGATACCAATTCGACTTCGAGAATCGCGCCCCCAATGGCTAGAGCGATTTCGACCATTTCGTAGCGTCGGTTCCCTCACGGTCAGTGCTCAAACTTGGGTCGTCCCCCCAAACGCACTGTCTCGAGTGGCGACGTTCCAGTGTAGTGATTCAGAACTGGGGAGGCGTATCCAGATCCGAACCGCGCCCGTCAGGAAGCGCCTTGACTACCAGCAAGCCGGTTGGCCGGTGCCAGTGAAAGCACGCCTCCTCCCTCACGGTCGGGGTTCGGATAAGAGGCCATCTGTTTGAATCACTACACCAGTGCATCGCCACGTACAAACATGCGGGTTGGGCGGCGAAACATATCCGAACCGCGACCGTGAGGGAGCGGACTTTGCCATGCCTATCCGCTCAACACCAACCCGTAAACCCAGGTGTGACGCTGCACTAGCCTTTGAACACGCCCACCGGGTGTAAGACCTCCGGCGTCATCTTGGTCGGATCGAATTCCTTCTCCCGAAGTCTTGCCTTCTCCGTCATTTTTTTCTGCTCCGGATCAGTCGGGACACGGATCCGGGTCTCGCGAAGGGCGAAGGGCACGAAGATCTTCGAGACACCGTCGCTCGCGAAGATCTTCTGCCTGGTTTGCTCCCACAGTCGCCCGATCAGCAGCGACGGATTCCTCTCGAACTCGGGTATGAGCGTATCGTACAGTTCCTTGTCGCTTTTGATCCGCCCGACCTTCTCGGCGAAGAACGCGCCGGCGCTGCGGATCATACCGCCCGCCCAGCCCTCGACGCGCTCCTCGAGAAGACGGTCGATGCTCGCCTGCAACTCCGCCCGCTCCGGATCGCCGGCCGCGAGCGGGTCCAAGTCGTCGAGCAAACGCAAGAGTTCGTGGTATGCGCTGCCCGCGGCGTCGTTCAATCGCTTCGTCGCCTGCTGTTGAGCATTGCGGATCCTCATGTCCTTGGCCTGCGCCGCCGCGAGGGTTTGATCGAAAATCTGATGAATCTGCAGTGGGGCCTCGTTTTCGTACATTTCGACGAGCGTCACCGTGATCCCGCTGTCGAGCGACGCGAGCCGTTCGTTGAGGCGCCGTTTCATCTCCGCGCGAACGTCGCTTTGTCTGGTGCGAATCGCTTCCTCCGCGGTCATCTCCGACGCAACGTGAATGCCCACCGTCTCGACGAGCGAGCGGATCAGCTCTGCCGCCGCGTCGATCTCTTTGCCCGGGAGCCGACTCATGCGGATGTTCGCGACGTACTTCTCGACCGCGTCAATCTTGTACGTCACGTTCCAGCCGATATGAACGAGACCGCGGTCGGCCGTCATGAGCGCACCGTCGTGCATCGGGTCGAGACCGCGGTGCATACCGCGCGAGCTTGCCAGGAACGCCAACCCCTTGCCGATTTCATTTGCTCTTCGGGTGATCGTGTGGCTATCGATCTTGACCTCGTTGCTTTGCCAAGCCGGCAGCAAGAGAATCTCGTCGATGGGATAGGGCCACGCCCGCACCAGGCCCGCGTCGTACGTGCGCGGATCGAGCCGCCCGAAATGAAGCACGAGCGCTTGTTGGTGCTGCTGAATGCACTTGACGTTCGACAGGAGGTACAGCACGAGGATGACCAGCATGATCCCCTTGAGGATGCCGAAGCTCGAGCGCAGCGCGTCCGCCAGCGATTGATTCGCGGAGTCCAAGGGCACCTCGCTCACGTCGGGGTTGCGATGGGCGTGATCATCCGCGGATTCGTGATGATGGGTGTGCGCCATTGCCGGTCAGTCTTTCGTGTCGCGTTTCGCGGCGATCGCCGCATCGCCGAGCGGGTCCGCCGACGCCTCGCGCCCCGACAACTCGCCCGTACCCACCTTCTTGCGCACCGCCTCATCGAAGAGATTGAACGGAGGTGTACTCTGGTCGAAGATGATGGTCGTGCGCGTTTGCAGCGTGTCCTCGAGCGTGCGTAGCCGGTCCAGGAAGATCCGTAGCTCCGGGTGCGAGTTGAATTCCTTGTAGTACTCGCCGATGACCCGCTGGGCCTCCGTTTCAATTTCGGCGACCTTCTGTCTGGCGGCGGCGAGGATGCGACGTTCGGCCGCTCGTGCCTCCGCCTCGATGTTGCGCGCGGCGGCGTTGCCCTCGGACCGGTACCGCTCGGCTTTTTTCTCCTCGTTGGATTTCATCTTCGCGAAGATTGCCGTGGTTACCGACTGCGGCAGTCCGAGCTTCTTGATCCCGAAGTCCTGCACGAAGATGCCGTACTCCTTTTCCGCGTCGGCGCGGACGAGATCCAGCAGCTCCTTTTCGATCCCGTCGAGGTTCCGTTCGGCGGCATCGGTCGAGACGAATTCCGAGAGCTTGTGCCCGCCGACGACGGCTTGCTTGTGCGTTCGAATCATGCTCCGCAGCTTCTGCTCGCCGATGTCGACACCGCCCGGAAAATTGGTGTTGAATTTGATCGGGTCGTCGATCCGCCAAATGGTAAACGTGGTCAGGATGAGGTTTTCGCCGTCGGTGGTGCGCGTTTCCTCCGTCTTGTCGTTGAGCACCCGCAGACGCTTGTCGTACTTGACAACCTGCTGAATGGGTCGCGGCCACTTGTAATATAGCCCCACCTTTTCGGACCCGCCGTCGGACGCCGGCGGCGCCTTGCCCCATGTCTTGACGAACGCATGCTCCGTGAAGCGCACCTGATAGGTGCACATGTACGCGAGCAGTACGAGCGAAAGGAACACGGCCGCGATAATGGTGCCGATGTTCTTCATGCCGAAACGACTCCCTTGTTGTTCAAACGCGACGGGCTAACCGGTCAGCCCCCCGCGGCTTCGCGCAGGACGGTATCCAAACCGCCTATCTCTTCCATATCGATTTCGATGATGACCTTCGACGGATCACCAACGATGACGATCTTGCGGACAAGATCGAGCCCCTTATAGAGCTCCAGGATCTTGCGGTTGCGGTAGAGGTTCGG
>JADFHG010000147.1 GCA_022567365.1 Planctomycetota bacterium
CACGACAGCCGCCGCCGATTGTGTCACGGACCCAGCGACGACGCCCGCCGCGACGCCGGATCCGGCGCTCCGGCCACGGATGACTGCTCGCCTTCGTCCTTGTGCGCAGCCTTCTTTATCCCCGGACCCGCACGGGCGGAGCCGATGCGGATCGGGTATCGAACACACCCGCGGGTGGGTGTGCCACAGTGTCTGTAGCCTAGCCGCCCTCGGCTGGGGGGCGATCACGGCGGATCTCCCGTCCTTTTCGGCCTCGATTCTTCCGTATCATTCGGCCAATGATTGCCGATCCGATAGGTTCGGTCCGATATTCGGCACGAAGATTCGGTGGCGGTCGCCGTACTCGGTCGTACAACGGCCTCCAGACCGCAAAACGCAAACGGAACTCTCGGTTGAACACAAAAACCACCCATCATCGGCGCCGTGCCCCATTCGACCTCGCAGGCGGGTGGCGAAAAAGGCTCGAGGTGGCCGACAATGAGAAGACGTCGCGATGTGTATCAAGCGAGGTGTCGAACGGGGTCTTCCGCATCCGTCGATCGTGCGCCGTGCCGGCCCGTTGAAAAAAGCCGATGGCGGCAAACGTTGGCCCACGTTCTTGGGTATTTGACGACCGCGACGTGGGGCGGCCGCTACTTTTTCAACAGGCTGCTACGGAAAGATCATCGTCAAAGAAGGTGTCACATGCAGGTCACATGGGACGACTACCTGAGCATCTCGAACGCCCACGGCCGGTTTCAGGACTGTCGCCGCCGATGCGAACGCTCATTCGAGCATCATCGGGCGAACATCAAGTGCGCGGTCGAAGTAACCAAACCGAAGACCGTCGCATGCCTTGGTGCGGGCGTGCTCAGCGATATCCCGTATGACGCGATCGTGCGTTCGGGGGCGTCCCTTCACTTGGTGGACTGGGTGCGGGGGTCCATCGATGCCGGCGTGGACATGTCCATCATCCACACAGACGAAGGGGGGACGCCTCATTGCCTCTATTGCAGCCCGACGATCGAATGCCCCCGTTCGTTTTGTCGACGCTTTGAACCCGCCACGTCCGACGCCGCGGTCTGCCGGAGTTTCGTACCGATTCAAGGCCAGCCGATGCGCTGCGGCGCGTTCGAGAGAGGCGAGCAGCCGAAGGTGCACTACCAAGACGTCACCGCGGGATATGCCAGCGAATTCGGCCGCGAGATCCTCGGCGAGCTGCGCGGTGTTTCGTCATGGAAGCAGGCGTTCGCGCGAGCCGCGGGACTTGTGGAAAGGATCGGTCGCGCTGCGGAGTGTACGGCGATTGCGGACTCGAGCGTGGATCTCGTCACGTCGTCCATGGTGGTTTCGCAATTCGACCACGAGCCGTACGACTACTTCGCGAATCGAACCGCCGAGATGCTCGGCCCGCCAACGGCCAAAGAGGAAAAGCAGCTCCGCCCTACGTTGGCGTCGTTGCGTCGAACCCTACTGGCCAACCAGGTCACCCGACACTGCCGGGAAATCAGACGAATCCTCGCCCCCGGTGGTTACTGCTACATGTCGTTCGAAATGTATCATCGCCTGCCCGAAGATCCGCATTGGTTCTTGGTTGATGGGATGGCCGATGCCCTCGAGACGCTAGGCCGGCATTTCCATTTCAACTTCGACATCATTCCGCGAGGCGATTCGCTAGCGCGATTCGAGACCGGCGACAGCCCTTCGCTGGTTTGCTCGTTCATGCTCGCCCCCAAGGCATCAGAGTAGAGGGCTGCGGTCTGGCCTGCGGCCTGGCCTGTAGCCCAGCCGCCCTCGGCTGGGGGTACTCCGAGGTCGGGAAGCGGAGGGATCACACCCGAGGGCGGGTGTGCAAGGGATCACAGCCGAGGGCGGGAAGCGGGAGGGATCACACCCGAGGGCGGCCAGCAAGCCGGCTTTGCCAGTGTGCTACATTGCAACGACTACTCCGCGCGAAACGACACGCCGTCCAGCTTGCCGCCCCCCACCGCGCGCAGTCCGCAACTGAACGCCCACCCGCCGCCGCCTTGGACAACCTTTAGCATCAAGGTGTTGTCGCCTTCGTTCAACGTCACCGGCACCTCGTCCTCCGCGCGTGTGTGCCCGCGAAAGACGTTGTTGTCATGAACGACCGTACCGTTCAGCCAGACCTTGACCCCGTCGTCGCTTCCGATCTGCATCAGCGCCGGCCTCGCGGAATCCGAAACGACATGCGTCCGTAAATATACACAACGGTTGTCGCCGCCCACCGCGTCGGCCAGATCGAACGTCCAGGGATCAGCGGGATCGGTGATCGCCAGCGCCCGCCACGCGACCTCATCGACTGCCGTCTCGGGTGTAAACGCGGTGTCGATCAAATCTCCACTCTCGACATCGTCGGGCGCGTATGGACCGGCGATCATCCAGGTCGTGATGAAACCGGAGTGGGCGTCGATATACTCGCGTGCCTCGCGTGCCATATCGTGTACGCGCTCCGAAACGTCCGCCGCGAGAAGGTTGTCCACCGTCGCCGCCGCATTGAGGGGATCTACCGCGCTCAGCGGTCTCGCGATGGCGAGCGCCGCGGCTGCCGCTTCGTCCGCCACCTCCGGATCCGTCAGGAACCGTCGCGCCAGATCGAGCGCACTTCGTTCGATGACCTGCCCCACGCCGGCGAGCACTTGTTTTCTTTCCTCGGCGCGATCGGCAAGCGCCATCGCGGTCTCCAGCATCGCGAGCGTGTCCAGCGGCGTTCGGCCACTCGCAAGACGAACCAGCCGCACGTAGCCGCGCAGCGCCAGCACGCGATGCTCCTCGACGGTGTTCGCACTTGCCAACTCGTACAGGTCCGGGAGCGCTTCGATGTCCGACCAACTCGCCAACGCACGGACGGCGGCACCGCCCACTTCGCCCTCATCAGCGAGGGCCGCGCGAACGGCGTCGAGCGCGTCGGGGCCGCCGATCCGTCCAAGTGCGCGAACCAGCGGCGCCCTGCCCAGGTCGGTCGTCTCCGCGAGCCGTGCCAATACAGGTGTCGCCCTTGCCGATTCGTCTTCGATGCCCCGGCACAGCGACACCAGGGCGTCTTCCGCCGCTGCCATTGGTTCGTCTGATTGCTCGTGCACGAGCAGCCTGGCCACCTCATCTATGTCCTGATCGCCCGCGAGTTCTGCGAGCGCTTTGAATGCCGCGGACCGTACCACCTCGTCACCGCGTTCAGCGACCTCGAACAGGATGGGCACGGCCGGTACGTATCCGCGTTCGGCGAGGCTTCGAGCGACTTCCGCCCGCACCGCGGAGTCGCCCTCCGCGCCGAGCATCGCGACCATTTTCCGGTCAACCGGCAGGCCGCGCAGATGATCCAGACACGCGCGGGCCGCTGTTCGCTCTTCGCCCGTCGCCCCCGCGGCGACGTTCGCAATCCAAGCTGCGTCCGTCACGTCTCCGAGTTCACCAAGCGCACGCATCGCGGCCACCCGGACCGGCGCCGCGCCGCGCCTGTAGGCGTCGAGCACGGCGGGCTTGACTGCGGCGTCACCGCGGACACCCAATACGTCCAGGATCAGGACTTGAGCGTCCGTCGACGCGCCGACGAGCCGCAACGCGATCTCGCGGGCAACCGCCTCGCCTTCCATGTACTGCGTTAATTGGGCCGCAAGCGGTCGCATGTCGGCATCGGCGTCGCCGCATATTATATCCATAAATCGCGGTAGGGCGTCGGCGCCTCGGGCCATCGCCAACCCGCGAAGGGCGGCCGCACGGCTGGGGAGGGCTGAGCTGGAAAGGTATATGTCCGTAAAGAGTCGCGCGGCGTCGTCGCGTCGCTCCTCCGTCAACAGGCGATCCCCCGTTCTCAACAATGCCGCGGCGGCCGAATCACGGTTGGAGTGTTCATCGGCGCGCCAGAGCGCGTACAGGGTGTCGAGCGCGGTCGCGTCCGAGCATCCGCCCAATGCGGAAACGGCTGCCGCCACGACCGCCGTTGGCTGTTGATCCACTCGGGCGAACGGCAGGATCTGTTCGCTGGTCACGTCGGACCGCGCGCCAAGGGCATTGATTAGTGCGACCCGCACGTCGGGGTCGGACGATGCGCCGCGAAGTGCGTGGAGCAGTGCATCCCGTGCGGCGGGGTCGGGGTTTAGTTGAAGGGCACGCCGGGCGGGCTCGCGAATCAGCGGATCGTCGTCGGTC
The DNA here is from genome assembly GCA_022567365.1 of Planctomycetota bacterium. Classification (GTDB taxonomy): domain Bacteria; phylum Planctomycetota; class Phycisphaerae; order UBA1845; family UBA1845; genus JADFHG01. The sequence continues at coordinate 4,150 of JADFHG010000147.1, forward strand.
AAGAGCCTTGCCAGTATCGGCACCGACTCCGCTCCGCCGATGCGCTCGACTTGACGGATCATCCAGACCCGCGCGTCTCGCGACGTTGCCGGACCGAGCCGGTCGCCCATCGCAAGACAGAGCCCGCATGCCCTTGCCCCGCGCCGACCCGGCCAGCCGGCTTGCCGGCGGCTCGCCGCATGGCACATCTTCTCGAGTGTTTGTTGCGCGTCGGCACGGACCGCGACCTCTTCAGCGCCGAGCGCCGGAAGAAGCGCCTCGAGGTCGGCACCGTACTGCGCACGCAGCGCGGGGATCCTCGGGTCGCCTCGGCCGCTATCCGATCGACCACCGCGCGGCGCGGCGCATTGAAAGTGAATCGGAATGGTCCCGACCAGCAGGGCAATCAACAAATGGGTTCGCGTGATCATCGTGCGTTTCTCGCCGATTATGCGTGCAGACGCCACGGGGCACGTTTCGGTCGGTCCAGCCAGCGCGATGCCGTTTCATCACCAATGATCTCCTCGCGCCGCGGATCCCAGCGGATCGTCCGCCCCAGCCACCACGCGATGTTGCCCAGGTGGCAGACGGTGACCGAGCGGCAACCGATCGAAACATCGCATATCGGTCGGCGCCTCGTTCGGATGCACTCGAGCCAATCCTGCTGATGGCCCGGACTGCGGTAGAGACGCAGGTCGTTCGGGCCGATCGCCTCTTTGCCGATTTCTTCGGGTATGGTTTGAATGTAGCCGCGGTTGACCTCGACCGTTCCGTCGGTTCCGGTGAACAGCACGCCGTTCGCGCCGCCGTGCCGCATGATGACACCGTTTTCATACGTGTAGGTCAGCGGTGCGCCGGTGTCCTCGTCCGGCGGGGCGATCTCGACTGGGCCGCTTTCATCCATGCCCATTCCCCATTGGGCGATGTCGAAGTGGTGGGCGCCCCAGTCGGTCATCATGCCGCCCGAGTAATCCCGCACGAGCCTGAAACCGCCGGAGTAATTCCCGCTGCACCGCTCGGCGTTGTATGGGTGCCAGGGGGCGGGTCCGAGCCAGCGATCCCAATCGAACCCGTCCGGAATCGGCTCCTCGGGAAAGAGCTTTTCCGTGGATGGTCCGCCGACGCCCACGTTGACGGTCAGCAGCTTGCCGATGCGCCCGTTGCGCACGAGTTCGCACGCATATCGGAAGTTTTCCGAGGATCGTTGCTGGCTGCCGGTCTGAAAGACCGTGGCATAACGCCGCGCCGCACCGACCATCTCGCGCGCTTCGTGAATGGTCAGCGCCAGCGGCTTTTCGCAGTAGACTGCCTTGCCCGCGCGGCACGCCGCGATCGCGATGATCGCGTGCCAGTGGTCCGGCACGGCGATGACCACGGCGTCGATGTCGTCGCGGGCAAGCAACTTTTCGAACTCGTTGTAGACCCGGCAACCCGTGAACGTCCCCGAGGACCGATCTTCGGCGTATCGCTCCTCGACCCTGTTGCACGCATCGTCGCGCTTTTCGCGCCGCACGTCGCAGATGGCCACGATTTGCACGTCGTCGTATCCCAGAAACGCGCCGAGATGGCCGCTGCCCATATTGCCCACGCCGATTATACCGAGCGTGAGCCGCTCACTGGGCGCCGCGCGCGTGCCCCTTCCTAGTGCGGCTGCGGGAACGAAATACGGCGCGGCAATCGCGGCCACGCCCGCTTTGAGAACGTCGCGACGGGTCGGTGCTGTTCGCCTGGACATGGGCTGGACACTCCTCGCGCCTTCAATACGGGCCGCGGCGCAAAATCCGCCGGACATGACGCGAATGACACTATTGCACGCCCGGGCCGATCCGGCAAGACGGCCTACCGTCCACGATGAGTCGCGCGAATCGCATTGACCGACTGGGGGGGGGGAAGCCATCAGCCGTCAGCCCTCAGCTTGAATGGCTGATAGCTGATAGCTGACGGCTTCCTCCCATCCGCCTCGCGCGTTTCTTGCCCCGGGCATAGGCCTGCGGTAACGTCGTGTTGAACGATGTTGCCGGCGCACAACGTGCGGCTCGGCGGCCGCCACGAAGGAGTGCGAACCATGCCCATACCCGACCTTCGACCACAGGCGATCAGCCGCACGCACGATCAGATGCTCGACCATCTTCGCTCGTTCGAGCTCGATCTGAAGTTCTCCGCCGGCATCTGGTATTTCTCACCACCGAACAGCCGTTTTCATGATCGATACCAACCGGAGCTTTCGATCGAGCAAAGGCTCGACATTGCCGCCGACCTGAAGGACTACGGACTTGTCGGCCTCGAAGCCCACTACCCCAACGAGATCAACGAGGAAAACGTCGATCTCTGGCGAACGTTTTCCAACGACACCGGCATCCGTCTTATTACGGTGATCCCCCTGCTTTTCTGGGACAAGCAGTTCGAGTTCGGCTCGTTGTCCAACCCGCTCGAACGTCCCCGCCGGGCGGCCATCGAGCGCACGAAACGCACCTTCGAATTGAATCGCGAGCTGGATACAGACTTCGCCGTGGTCTGGCCCGGTATCGACGGATACGAAAACCCGTTCGGCGTGGACTTCACCGGCATGCGACGTCGCTTTGCCGAGGGATTGGCCGAAGCCATGGACGCCGTGCCCGGGGTCCGCGTCGCATTCGAACCCAAGCCGTACGAACCGCGCGGTCGCATCCTTTTCGGCACGACGCCCGAGGGGATTCTCCTCGGGCACATGGTCGAAGCCATGCTGACCGCGACGGAGAATCGCCGGCTGCTCGACGAGGGACACGCGCTGTGCTGCATGAACCCCGAGATCGGGCACGTGCTCATGGGCTTCGAGGATCTTCCGTACGCGTTCAGTTGGCCGCTCTCGGAGGGACGCCTCGCCCACAGCCATTGGAACAGCCAGCCCCTCGGGAACTATGACCAGGACCTAAACGTCGGCGTCGTCGCGCCGGAGCAACTCGAAGCGCTGCTCTACACGCTCAAGATGTACGGCTATCGGGGCTACTACGGGATCGACATCAACCCCGAGCGCATGCCGGTGGACATGGCGCTGAAGATCAGCATGGATGCGATCCGCGCCGCCAACGATCGAATCAACGGGCTTGAACACGAGGCGATCCTCTTCGCGCGCGAGCATCCGGACAAATCACGCGGCTGGCTCGAGGCGTATCTCATACGGGCAAGGGCGCCGCACCCTGAGCTATTGCGGCCGGTGCCGCCGATTCGACAATAGGCACCCTTGGCGGGGCACGGCGGCATGAGTGAATCCTTGTGGCACTGGCCGACCGACCAACGCGGCGCAAGAAAACCCGAGCCGCGGGCTTCAGCCCGCGCGGTGCTACGGATGTAGGTCAAGCTCCCGAACGCGGCGGTCGTAGAAGTTCGAGAGTGTTTCGCATGCCCACGTCCGCCACGGGGGGCGGACGCTACGTCGCGACGTCGCGAGTCCGCGCGGGCTGAAGCCCGCGGCTCAGATAGTTGTTGGAGTTGTGAAACAGAATATCGGCCCACGGCCGCGAGACCGTCGGAGAGAGATCATGGGGTCCAGAAAACTCAAAATGGGCATGGTCGGCGGTGGGCGCGGCGCCTTCATCGGCGCGGTGCATCGCATGGCCGCTTGCCTCGACGGAGGCGTCGAGTTCGTGGCCGGCGCGCTCTCGTCCACGCCGGAAAAGGCGATCGCGTCCGGCAAGGATCTTGGCCTTGCCGACGACCGCAACTACACCACGTGGCAAGAGATGGTCGAGCGCGAGGCGGTCCTGCCCAAAGGCAAACGCATCGACTTCGTCAGCGTCGTGACGCCCAACGACGCACATTTCGAGATCGCGATGGCGTTCGTTCACGCGGGGATCAACGTCGTTTGTGACAAACCGCTGGTGCATACGGTCGAGCAGGCGAACGCCTTGATCGTCGCCGTCCGCGAGGCAGACGTCGTGTTCGCGGTCACGTACAACGACTCCGGCTATCCGACGGTCAAACAA
>JADFHG010000148.1 GCA_022567365.1 Planctomycetota bacterium
CGCCCAGATCGCGCACCACCTCCGCCGTCGGCCGCAGTTGCAGATGATACGTGTTGGCCAGGATCATCGACGTTTGCGTTCCACGGAGCTGGTCCGGCGTGACGCCTTTGACCGTGCCGGCCGTGCCGACCGGCATGAAGACGGGCGTTTCCACGGGGCCGTGCGGCGTGGTGAGCACCCCGCGTCGGGCATGACCGTCGATCGCGATGACCTCGAATGTATGCATGAAGTGGAACGGGTGTTGGATCGGTTTCAGTTGCGTGGTGGAATCAGTTGAAGAAACAGCGACCGTCCCGCCCGTGGCGGCCGTGGAATCAACGGGGCTTGTCGATCTCTCGCATGTAGCAAAACAGCAAACAACGATCCAGTGTAGTCATTCAAACAGATGACCCCTTATCCGAACCCCGAACGTGAGGGAAGGGACGTGCTTTCATCGCTCAAGCCGCTTCCTGACGGGCACGGTTCGGATCAGGATACACGTTCCCAATTCTGAATCACTACGCTAGCCCGCATCCGGAAAGTCCTTTTCAAGCTCCGGACGGACGCTCAAGAGAATCTGGCAATCGCAATACGCTCCATGCTTGATGAACAGGAGCTTCGCTTCGCGGGTCTTCGTCTTCGAGAAGCGTTTTGAGCCGAGCACCTTGGCGCTCGCCGCGAAATCCCCGCCGCACGCGTCTTGCGGAGACCCGCCCAGTTTTTTCCCGAGCGCCTTGAAGAACCCCGCCTCCTTTAGCGACGAGTAGATTCCTTCCTCCTTCCCGGCAATGTCGTCGCTGCGCGGAAGGTCGAGATATGCCCCGACGGTCTGGTCCGGTTCGAGTTCGAGCCATACAAACCCCGCGAGATCCCGATCGCGAACCTGCTCGGGAATCAACTGCACGAGGTGCCGAAACCGCTCCTCGGGCAGCATGCCCGAAAAACCCGCCCAGCGAAACGTCACACACATCCGATCCCACCGTGCGCTCTCCGCGATTTCAACCGTTACGCCCGGTAGCGCCGAGGTGACGATATCGAGAATCTCCCTCGCCAGCTTGTCGCAATTCACGCTCGTAATCATACCGCCGCAATCTCTCCGTCCGCGCCGCCTTGTCAAGGGGCGGGTCGCGACCGGGGTCACACCGATCCCGAAACCACGAGCGGGTCGCTGATGCGCGCGGCCAGAAACGCCTCCGACCGAGCGGTGCAGCCTTCACACCGACCGCAGGCCGCCGGTCCCTCTCCGTCGCAACTCCATGTCCGATCAAGCGGAACGTCAAAGCGCAACCCGAGTCGCAGCACTTCCACGTAGCTCGAGTCGATCAGCGGCGCCTCGACGCGGACGGTCGATCGTGGCGGCAGCGCCACCTCGTTCATCATGTCAAACGTGTGGAGAAACTCGCGCCTCCGCCCCGACTCGCCGGTCGCGAAGGGCAATCCCTCCGGCGAACCCGCCGTCGGCGTCACGATTCCGGTGACGACGGCTGTTGCGCCGCACCGAAGCGCCGCCTGAACGCCGATCGAGACGATGACGGGCATCAAGCCGCGCAGCGCGACGCTGGGCAGACCGGCGGTGTCGTCTGGAGGCGTCGTGCCCACAGCGGCGTCCGATTGTCCCCCTCCGGCCGAACCGATCGCGCCGTCGAGCGAGGCCCCGAGGAGTTCGAGTTGCCGAACGTGGGGTAGGTCGAACCGAACGAGCCTGCCGCATGAAAGCGATTCGACTAGGCCTTGCAGCGCGCTGATTTCCGCGGACGCCGACGCCTGCCCGTAGTTGACGTGCAGTAGGATGACCTCATATTCCCTCGCCGATCGGAAGGCCGCGACGGCTGCACGAATGCCGCCGCCCGAAAGCGCAATGATCTTCGTCATGGAAACATGCCCCGTCGTTTCGTCCGTCTCGTACAAAGCCATGGCCATTCCGCCGCGTCGTGCGTCGCCATGGCGCTTTGCGCCTCGGTATCGCCGCGCCCACCGAGCCGGTCCACTCTGAGCCGCGGGCCTGAAGCCCGCGCGGTACCACGTATTGTCGCAACGTTCATTCATTCACGAACGATCGCACAGGCTTCAGCCCGCGCGATGCCACGTATTGTCGCAACGTTCATTCATACGCGCATGTTCGCGCGGGCGCCGCACCCACTGCTCGTCTACGGCCCGCTCCGTGCATTGGCCGCGAGGGCGTCGCACGCCCGTTTGCAAGCCCAGCACCGTCAAGGCACACGAGCACGACCGTGGCACCGAAACGGGTGAACCGTTCCGCGGTCACGCATTCATCCACGCGGCGTCCTTACGGTCAATATCGGCCGCCGCGGGTCTCGCGAAACAGCGAAAGCACCCGCGATCCGCGGGTTGAAGGCGCGCCGGTCGCACAGTGTCATCGTGTGGGGAGTTGGCGGGCTCTCTTCTCGAGCATGGCACGGGCTTTGTCATGCGGAGTTACCGGTCGAGGGTCCGTGCGCCGTCTTTTTCAGCGGGTTGTCCGGCGGTGGCGGCACGGCGGAGCGGTACCGCCGCAACACGGTGCAATCTACCCCGGACCGGTCATGATCGCACCGAGTCGCGGTCGGTCGGCAAGCTGGCCGGCACGTGCCAACCCGCCGGCGGGCCGGTCGTACCGGTGCCAGGCCCGCGCGATCTCTCGCCGTTTGATGCGTTGCGAACGTCGGTGGATCCGCCATACGAAATCGGGAAATGCCCCAACCGAACCTCCACCTCGGCGATGTCCTGATTCGACCGATTCAGTTGAGCCCGATGACGGTCGATGATCCAACGGCTCTGTTCGCTGAGCGACTCGGTCGCACGAAGCCGAGCCATCCACGGATTCGTCCAGGCCCGATCCTACGGTCGGTCCGGTGGCAGCACGTCTTTGCCCGATCCGGAGAACATGCCGTTGTGTGGTGGCCCGTGGACGACGTCCTCGAAGGGATCGAGATCGACGAATCGACCGTCCTCGTGCATACGGTACCCCAACGCGACGGGTGTGAGCGTGTCCGTGTGCCCGTCGGCGAAGACCACGTTCGCACGGTTCACGTGACGCGGATCGACGGCGGTTCGCAGGCTGTCGAAGTCGCCCGTCCCATGGTCCGATTCCGCGCTGAGTCGGGGCGGATCGAGCGTCCAACCATGATTGCCCAGCGCGGAATACCGCAGGGAGACGTCGAGCCCATGTGGACCGTCGTTGACATAGGGCAGGCGAGCGTGCTTCGAAAGACCGGCTGCCGTACCCATGCAGTCGCCCGCGACGACCGTGCCCGACGTCGCCCTGATCTTCGCCCGTTTCACGGGGAAGTTGTAAAACCGACCGTTGCCCCGGCGGGAGTTGCCGAGGAACTGGTAATTGTATCCGTAGGCGGCGTTGCGTTCATCGACCCAGTCGCGCACCTCGGGGCAGACGAAACTCGGGTGGTCGTAATCCTGCCGGTCGCTGGTCGTGCTCGGTTTGTCGAACGCAAAGAGCCCGATGTGCTTGCCGACCGTCGCGGCCCACCGCGGTCGATACTTGAGTCCGTTGCCGACGTCGAACCAGTTCGCGGGGTTCTCCGTCCCACCGGACTGTTTGAACATCCGCCCGGGAACCATTGTGCCATCGTTGTCCGAAGCGTACATGTCGCAACCGGTGATCAATTCGCGCAGTCGCGTCTTGCAGACGACCGTTCGACTGCTCCGCCGTGCCCGCCCGAGCGACGGCAGCAGGATCGCCACGAGAAGCCCGAGCACACTGATGGACACGAGGATTTCGATCAGTGTGAATGCACGTCTGCTGTTTCGCATCGGCGAATCTCCCTTGGATGGCGAGCCCGGTCCTTCGTGACTCGGACCCCGGAGTGTACGCGATTCGCCAACCATGGTAGGTTGCCCAGCGTACCTGTTTTCCGAGCCCCAGTCGATGGGAGAACCGTGTGACAGATGCGACGACCACCGTGGCCGAATTGAAGAAGCTCGTCGACGATTTTGTCGCCGAACGGGATTGGGAGCGGTTTCACGATCCCAAGAACCTCGCGGCGTCGATCGCGATCGAAGCCGCGGAACTGATGGAGCATTTTCAATGGCTACGATCGGAGGAGCTGTCGGCCGTGCGCGACGATCCGGAGGCGATGCAGGCGATCAGTGAGGAGCTTGCGGACATCGCCGCCTTTACCCTCTCTTTCGCGAGCACCATGGGCATCGATTTGTCTTCATCGTTGCAAGCGAAAATGAAGAAGAACGCGCTGAAGTACCCCGCGGAGGATTTTCGCGGGCGGTTCAGGTAGCGTTCGATTCCGCGGTATCGAGATCGCGTGCGATCCGTTGGATCTCGGCGAGGACGGTTCGCCACTGGTCGATGGCCCCGTCGCATTCGTATTGAAGGATGTCCGCCAGCAAGACGTGGTCCGATGCTTGAAGGGCCTGTTTGATTTGCAAGAGCATGTCCCTCGGCTGCACGAGCGCTGCTTCGAGCGGACGACCGCCTATTTCGATCGGCCCCCCCGAATCAAGATTGAGAATTCGAACGGAATTGATGATCGCGGCGTGGATCTGCTGCCACGTCCGGATGCACTCGGCCAACCGTTCGATGGCCTCGACCTGTTGGCCCGCGGAAAACTGATCGGCGATCTGCGTTCGCGCCTCGTTGGTCCGATCAAGTGCCGCGATGGCCTGCGTGGTGGCATCGCCAACGAGTTCGCAGTGCGTGCCCGTGAAGACCTCGAGCCGATCGCACGAATCCGCCGGCTTGGCGAGCGCGGCGGCCATCTCCTCGCCGGTGAGGTCTATTCCGTCGCATCGCATGCCGACGATCAACCGGCCGGGTGAGCACCGTTGCGTCTGCAGCGACCGAACCGTCTCCTCCAGCGTTGCCGCTTCGACTTGCGGGTCTTCGACCTTGTTGTCATCGATGAAGACTTCCACGATCATCTCCTTGGGGGACAGCGTGCGCGTTTCGCCCACCGGAGTATTATCGGATACCGAGCAGGATCACGCCAGCAACTTCCCGACACGTTCATCGTCGAATCGCCCGGAATCGCGCCAGTGGGGGGGGGCGAACCATCGGGTGGGTCCACGGGACGGCCAACCTCCCGGTGGACCACTTGCGGCGTCGGCAGTCCGTTGGCAAAGTTTGTCGCGGGCCTGGCAAAGCCGGCTTGCCGGCCGGCCAGTGCCACACTTTGTCAACAGGCTGCTGGCAATCGGGGTCAATGTATAACGGCGTTTGGGTTCGGATGCCAAGGATGAGTGGCATAACAGTATTGGATCGGGTAAGACGTGAGGAGTGCGGGCGCCTACGCCCGGTCGTGGGCGAGTGCCATTCGCCGAGGGTTCGGGGTTCGGGGTTCCGGGTTCAGGATTTGGTGTGTGACACCGCTTTCAGGGTGTGCCCTATGCGAACCTGTCTGGGTCGCACTGCTCGAGAGCAATGGCCCACCGCCAGTGCCACCCGCCCCAAGCACGCATCCTCCCGTCGTCCCGAAGGGGCGTTATGATCGTAGACCAGCGTGAAACGCTGGGACAAAGCGCCTCCAGATAAGAAGCCGAGTCCTGTAGGGACGACCGGCCAACCGGCTTGCCGGTGCAAGCAGAGCGAACCCATGCCCCACTCATACGTCCAATGCCGCCTACACTGCATCTTCAGCACCAAGGCTCGCAAGAACCTGATCCCCGCCGACATTCAACCTCGCCTGTGGGCCTACATCGGCGGCATCGCCCGCGAGCACAGCATGACGGCCCTCGCCGTCGGCGGAACGGACAACCACGCCCATGTCCTCCTCGCCATTCCGGGTACGATCACAATCGCCAAGGCGATGCAAGTGATCAAAGCCGGCTCGTCCGCGTGGCTGCACGACACCTTCGCCACAATGCGAGACTTCGCTTGGCAGGAGGGCTACGGTGCGTTCAGCGTAAGCGCGTCGAGCGTCGAGGAAACGATTTCGTACATTGCAAAGCAGCCCGAGCACCACGCAGCGTTGAGCTTCGAAGACGAGTTCAAACGATTCCTCGACCGCCACGCCGTGAAGTACGATCCGCGCTACGTGTTCGGATGACTCGCGGCCTGCTCGGGCGGCGTTTGATCCCCGCGTTGGACGACCGTTGGAGTTCATCGTCCACCGTCGCGGATCGTCCCGTAGGTTGTCGCTCACGTGGCAGATCGTCGCGCAGGTTGTCATTCACGTGGCACATCGTCCCGTAGGGACGTGACGAACGTAGCCCAGCACACGGTGCTGGGATCGGTGCGTCCAGTGCGAATGAGTCCCGTAGGGACGGTTGAAGCTTCAGTCGTCCCTACGGGACTCGCCCTCGACGCGGCGATCCGAACCCCAGCGTTTCACGTTGGGCTACGATCAGGTTGTCCCTACGGGACAATGAGATAAGGCCGTCGGCGCAAGGTCCGTCCCGGACGCGGCGATAGGTCACGGCATTCGGTAAACATGCCCACGCAAGCGTGGGCATGGCACCCGGCGCATCGCAGGGTCGCCCGATCCGCCGGACCCAGCGGCCGATCGCCTAGAAGGATTTCGATCACCTCGCCGTCATTGGAATATTCGACCGGGCGCGCGGATTCGCCATCGACGCCGAGCGTGACCCGGGTCACGTCGAAGTCCACCGCGTCGAAGCGAATCGAGGACACTTCGCGGAGTGGGACAAACCGGATCTCGGCCGACCCGCCCGTGAACTTCTTCGGGATGTTGACGGTCAGATCGAGCTTGATGTGCAGAATGTCCACGGGCCGATCCGCGGGGAAGCGAAGCGTCTCCGCGCGGACAGATCCGCAAACGCACAGGACCATCACCCAAACCAAACCGACGGTGGTATACCTCGAGTTCATCGTCTATTCGCCCCTTTCTTGCATGGCAACTCCGGTGAAGGGGCGCATTCTATGTCGGGTAGCGCGTTCTCGCAATCGACTTGTGCGTGGCGGTAGCGGTGGGGGGAGCCAACCGTTGTGGCGTCAAGCTCAGGCAGGGGCGATAGACGAAGGGTAACGCGACTGCTCTGTCGCCCCAATGGTTGCCACACGTTCGAGCGCGGCGGAAGGGTGGTGGCACCCGCTCCCCTGATACCCAAAGGACACGGGCCACCCGGCCTGCTTCGGGCCAACGATGGCGGATCTACGCGGGCAATTCCGCGTCCAAGTATTCGGCATACACGCCTGCGCCGTTGAGAAGATCGATCACGCGCAACACGTCGTTTGCGTTGACGGCTCCGCTTCGATCCGTGTCCGTTTGATACTCGGGTGGTGCCGGGTCGATGACACCGTTGAGGACGCCGATCAGGTAGAGCACGTCGTTGGCGTTGCTGAGCTTGTCGTTGTTGACGTCAGCCGGGAGGTAGCCGATTCGCGTGACCGCGCCGGTCGGCCAATGGGTGATCGTCGTCCAAGCCTCGGTCGGAATGAAGTTGTCGAAATGGACCGTGGCCGTGTTGCCATCCACCGTCACATCCGTAATCGTCGGCGCTGCGCCCGGCGGGCTGATGACGACCGCGAAATCCTCGGCGTTCAGCACGCCCGGCGGATCGTCGAAGGTCATCGTGATCGAGTCCCAACCCGCAGGCTCGCTGCCGTCCGGCGCCGACGGTTGACGAGCATCGATCGCTCCGCATGGCGGGTCACTGAGAATCGGGTTGATACTGAACACGTAGGCAGAGCCCGAGTTGCAATAGAATCCGGGGCATGCGTCGTCATTGCCCGGCGCTCCTACGACGACAAAGTCTCCGTTCATGGACACCGTCTTGCCGAAAGAATCGCCCGCGCCGGTGTCGTGTCCGGTCAACCTCTGTTCTTCCACCCACATGCTCCCGTTGAACCGATGCACGTACGCGGAGCCCGATCCTACGCCCGCATCGACGGACCCGTTCGCTCCTACCACGACGACGTCTCCGCTGACGGACACCGATATGCCGAAGAGTTCGTTGGCTGTCCCATCGAAAGCGGTCAGCTTCTGCTCTTCGATCCATGTGTTGCCGTTGAATCGGTAGACATAGGCGGAGCCTGAATCATCTGCCATGTCGTCGTCCAAATAGGCTCCGACGATGACAATATCCCCGCTGATGGAAACGGAAAAGCCGAACGAGTCGTCCGGTGCTGCGTCAGACGCAGTCAGTTTCTTCTCTTCGA
>JADFHG010000149.1 GCA_022567365.1 Planctomycetota bacterium
GGGGAATGAGACAGGTCCCGGGGATTTCTTCAAGGGGTGCGCGGAGCAACAGGTCATTGATACGTTTGCCAAAATGGTGAATGGGGTTCAGAACGAGGCCCAATTCATGCAGGAAGCAAAAGCCAAATTTGCATCCGCAGCCGATGGATGGCTGATCGCTTTCGCAAAGGTCAACGGCATTACGGTCGTTACGCACGAGGCGTATGCGCGGGACGCGAAGAACAACGTCAAGATTCCCAACGTCTGCATCGAGTTTGAGGTGTCCTACTGCACTACGTTCGAGATGCTCCGGGGCGTTAAGGAGCAGTTCGTACTCAAGACCCGTCGCAAGAAGCGGTGACGACAAGCGCGGTCGCGATAACAACGGCACACGCAAGTCCCCTCTCATGTCTTGATGAGCCTGATTATCGCCATACTTTCGCTCGTCACCAATATCGGCCTGACAGGAACGGCCGAGCACGCCGGCAACCCCCACCGGCCCTCAGGCATCCACAATCTCACAATCCGGCAGCGCGTCGAGGAACCTCTTCCCATAGCGCTTTGTCCGCACGCGGGGGTCGAGGATGACGACGATGCCGGTATCCGTTTGCGTGCGGATGAGTCGGCCGAATCCCTGTTTGAACTTGAGAATGGCCTCGGGGAGTTGGAAGTCCATGAAGGCGTTCCCGCCGGTTTCCTTGATCCGCTCGATGCGGGCCTCGACGGCGGGGTGGTCCGGGACGGCGAACGGGAGCTTGACGATGATGACGTTGCTCAGCGCCGCCCCGGCCACGTCCACGCCGCTCCAGAAGGTGTCGGTCCCGAACAGCACGCAGCGCGGGCGGGTGCGAAACTCGTCGAGCATGCGCGTGCGCGGCATGCCACCGCCCTGCACGAGCAGGTGCAAGTCGTTCTCGGTGAAGAAATCCCCTAAACACTCGACTGCCCGGCGCATCATGCCATAGCTCGTGAACAACACGAACGCACGACCCTCGGTCTCGAGGATGTACTTCTCCATGGCGCGGCACGCGGCCACCGTGAATCCGTCAGTATCGCTGGGATCGGGCATTCCGGCTTCGATGTGGACGGTCACGTTGCGCTTGTAGTCGTAGGGCGAACCCAGCGCGTGGCTCTCGACGTCCTCCAAGCCGAGACGCCCCTGAATATAACCAAAGGGGTTCGACTTCCCCGTGGTCAGCGTCGCCGAGGTCATCACGACGCTCCGCATCTTGTCGAACAGGTGTTCCTTCAGAACGGGTGCGACGTCGATCGGGCGACCCTTGAGCGTCACGCGACCTCGCCGGCCGGCGGATACCTCGACCCAGAAGACGTGCCCCTCGTCGCTCTGCTCGTGAAAGCGTTTGACGGCCGACGCGAATTGGGCGATCCGATCCATCATCGCGGTCAGCTCGAATCGGTCCTGCTCCTTTTCGGTATCGCCGCGCAAACGGGCGAGTTCGCTGCGGAGGTCGCCGAGTTTTTCGGTGACGGATTGCTCGACGAGGGGCGTTTCTCTGATGCGCCCCATACGACCGGCGACGGTGCCATATTGTGTCGCGACGGCGTTGAAATATAGGTCCACGGCCGACCTCGCGCGCCGAACGGCGACGACGACGTCCTCGTCCATCAGCCCACCGAGAACGCCGCGCCCGGTCCGTTCGTTGAACAGCGTGTTGAGCAGGAAGAGAACCTGCGTGTCGGCGACGCTCATACCGAGGTGGTCGCCGGCGACGCTCTCGATCGTCTGCGCTTCGTCGATGATGACGTATTCATAATCGGGCAGGACCGACACCCCGTCGCGCCGCAGGCCGATGTCGGAAAAGAGCATCGCGTGGTTGACGACGAGGATCTGAGCCGCCATGGCGCTCTTCCTGGCGCGCTGATAGAAGCACTTGGCGAACTGGTGACACTTGCGGCCCATGCAATCGTGGCTGTCGCTGAGGACGCGCTCCCAGACCGAGCGATCGGGCTGCTCCGGCAGGTCGGAGAGCGATCCGTCTTCGGTCCGGTAGGCCCAATCCTCGATCGCCCAAAGCTCGTTGCGCTGCGCTTCGCTGAAGATCAGATCCTGCTTTGCGCTGGCCCGCGCGAGGCGGCGAAGCCCGATGTAGTTCGACCGCCCCTTGACGAGCACGGCCGAGAATTCGTCGGGAAACACCTTCTTCAGGAAAGGGATGTCCTTGTCGATAAGCTGTTCCTGCAGTGCGATCGTGTGCGTACTGACGACGACGCGCCGGCCCGTCTCGAGCGCGAGGCTGATCGCGGGAATCAGGTAGGCGAAAGTCTTGCCGACCCCGGTGCCGGCCTCAACGAGGAGGTGATGTTCGTCGTGGAGGGCTTTGTTCACCGATTGGGCCATCGCGACCTGCTCTTTGCGCAGCTCGAAACCCGGCAAGTGTTGGGCGACTTTGCCGCCCTCGGCAAGCATGTCGGCGATGGATACGGTCACGGTTGATCGCGATACGGTTGAATGCACTATAGTCTTAGAGTTTTCGCCATTCGCGACATACTACGGGACGAGACTCCCCGAGGCGAATGTCGGTGCGCCAGTTGTCCAACGCTCCCCCCGCGGTCCATCACGCTTCGCCCCATCCCCCCGTCCCCCGAGCCGCGTGCTTCAGCCCGCGCGATGTTTCCAATCTCAACCGAGCCGCGTGCGCTAGCAAGCTCGCTTCAGCAGGCCCGCGCGATCTCTCCGTTCTCAACCGAGCCGCGTGCGCCAGCGTAGTGATTCAGAATTGCGGAGGCGTATCCTGATCCGAACCGCGCCCGTCAGGAAGCGGCTTGACCACCAGCAAGCTGGCCCGACAGGTCGGTTGGCCGGTGCCAATGAAAGCACGTCCCCTCCCTCACGGCCCTAGGTTCGGATAAGAGGCCACCACGACGAACCTTGGTGCCGGCGCTGCGAAGGTAGTACGATGATTGATGGCATGCTGACGATTCCGCACCGCATCCAAAGACCAAGACGCGATTGAGCAAACAACGATGACCATTGACGCAAACACGACGGTGAGAGACCTGCTCGCCGTCCATCCGGAAACCGTTTCAATACTTCTGAGTCACGGGATGTGCGCGGATTGTGAGGCGGCCCCGCCGGCTGTACCGCTCGCACGTTTCGCGACAAAGCACTGCAACGGCAACCTCGACGGCTTGATCGAGAAACTGACTCGGGCGATCGGTTCGGCGCCGGTCTAGCGGGCCGATGAGGAGTCCGACGCCACAATCGTCCCTGCCGTCGGGCGTGGGACCGGTAGGGCGGTCATCCCGGGCCGACGTGCGCGCACCTCAATGCGTGTAGACGTGATTGACCATCTCTATTGAGCAGTTGAACCAGGCCTCCTTTTCCGCGGAAGGCGCGTCCTCGCAAGCCTGAATGAACCCGATGATGACCTCCGCTTTCGGAGCGCCCTCGTCGCGCAGGGCATCGATCGCGATGAGCGCCGAGCGCATGGTGTCTTCGTCACCGCCGTTGACACCGCACAGATCCCGTATCCTGGCCGTCACCGTCGTCGGCCCCACCGGCTGATTGCCGCATCCGATCATGGTCAAGATCAGTAGTGCAGATACGAACCCGACGACGCCGGCGACTTGTTTGGACACGACGAATCCTTCCGAAACGATCCGCGGAACTGAACGCAGGCCACGAGTGGCTATCATAACACAACGGCGGGGCGCGTTCGTCCTCCGAACGATGGGATTTGCTGGTATTCGCCGCGAGATAGATGTTTCCTGTCTCGCCGCGCCCCAAGAACACCAGGGGCGCGACCACTGTCCGGATAGCTGTCCCGATGCAGTTGCGTTGTCACTCGGGGGCGAAACGGGTCTCGTAGATGCGCTGCTCCTCCTCGGGCCAGTCTTTGTCCTCGCTTTCGGTCCAGCGCAACAGTTTGTCATCGACGAAGTAGAGCCAGAAGCGGTCCTTGGCCCATAGGCGTACTTCGAGCCGGTACTCCCAGACCTCGACCAGCTCCCCGTGCTTGTTTTGAATCACGCCTTTGACCGAATTCGGGGCACCCAGCACTTTCCACTCCATGACTTGGCTCTTGACCATTCCGCGGGAGAGTCGTAGGAGTTGGGACGCTGGGCGAGGCCCGCAAGCGGGAATCCATATAAGAAGCAGCGTGCAGAAGACGAGACGCTTCACTGTTGCCTCCTTCGGTAGAACGCGACCGGGCGAACGACACGAACCCACCCCAGCGGTGGAATGGTTGCCCATCGGCGCGCAACAATCAAGCGCACGGGGGCCGGTGGTTGACTCCCGGCGGCGATCCACTGCCAATCCTCGCCGCGCGACAGTCGGTGGCCAAGCCGTTGCCGTATCACGATGTGCCCCAGCCGCCCTCGCCTGGATTCAATCCCCGCGGAGGGTGACACACCGCCGCTCAGTTTTCTGCACACCCGCATAGCCGTACGTCCGGGACGTTCTCCCAAAGCCGCCGCCACGTTACAATCAACATCGCCGATCTGTTACAATGCGGCCCAACGACTGGCGATGCCGGCTTGTCGGTCGGCGAAGCCGGTTTGCCGGTCGGCAAAACCGACTTTCCAGCCGGCGGATCGCCCCGGATCGAGCGGAATGACACAGAATCGTTACAAAAACCGTTGTGTTGCGGCGGGTCCGTACGCTACAATCGGGGTAATTGGCATTGGCTGATGGCGAGATAGGCCGACGGGTTCGTGTGGCTCGCTCGTTTGGTTTCGAGGCGGCGCACCGCCTGCCGAACGTGCCCCAAGGGCACAAGTGCCGCCGTCTTCACGGCCACAGCTTTCGCGTGGAGCTGATTTGCGAGGGAGAAATCGATCCAAACACGGGATGGTTGATCGATTTTGCCGATATCAAGCGGGCGTTCGAGCCTGTGTTCGAGCGGCTCGATCATCGCTATCTGAACGAGATCGACGGCTTGGAGAATCCGACGTCCGAAAATGTCGCCCGCTGGATTTGGGAACGAGTTCGGGCTACGCTGCCGATGCTCGTTCAGATCAACGTCGCCGAGACGTGTACGGCGCGGTGCGAGTACTTCGGATAGCCGAACCGAGCGCCTTGGGCGGTCGTAGGTCTCTCGGCGGGCCGTCTTCGGACAATCGACTTTCGTCGTCCGGTGTAACGATCGGGCGAAACGCAATAGAATGTTGTTCAAGGGAATTGGCTTTCGTACGGAATGTTCCGTTCTTGGTTCCAACCACTATGGTTCGAGGAGGACTCAGATGAAAATGCGAAATGGTCTTGCGGTTTTGGTAGTCGGCATGTTCGTGTCCAGCGCGTTGGCGATCTGCCCGCCGTCGAACACATCGGAAAAGGGCGCGGAGCTGGCCAAGGCGAACGCGGCGACGACCGGCTGCAACTGCCCGAACTGCGACGGCAGTTGCGACCTGTGCAAGAAGGCCGTGAAGACCGTTGCGGCCAAGACCGCGAAGAAGGGCGGATGCGGATCCAGGAAGGCAGCGACCGCCGCGACGGTCGTGACCGTTTCGGACAAGACCGCCTCGGGTTGTGGATGCTCCAGATGCGACGGCAATTGCCCATTGTGCAAGAAGGCCGCGACGACCGTTGCCGCCAAGACCGCGAAGAAGGGCGGATGCGGCTACAAGAAGGCAGGGACTGCCACTACCGTCGTGACCGCGGCCGATAAGTCAGCCAAGTCGGCCAAGTCGGCCAAGAAGGGTTGCTGTGCGTCGAAGAGCGGGGCCAAGACCGTCGCAGCCGGTTCATATAAGGGATGCCACGCGCAGAAAAGGAAGACGATTCTCGCTTCGATGCCCGCATTGCAGTATCGCGTCGGTGAGACGACGACCGGATGTTCACAGAGCGCGGCCGCGATGGCCAAGGCGTCTGACGCGAAGATCGAGTATCTCGTCGGCGACGACGCCTTCCAGAACAAAGGCGAGGCGCTGGTCAAGCTCGCATCCGCAATCGATGCCCATTCGAACGGGTTGATGTCGATGCAGTTCTCCGCGGGCGGCGAGTGCAGTCGGTGCCCGGTCACCGCGAAGGCAATCGCCAAGAAGAACAACACGACGATCGCCTACCGCGTCGGCGGGTTCGACTTCGCCACCAAGGAAAAGGCCCAAACCGCGATCAAGCTGGCCCGTGCGGCCGCTGAGAGCGTCGCGATGAAATACAAGGTGGGCGAAAAAGTGTACCAATGCGGCAAGTCCGCCGGGGCAAAGGCCGATTCCTCGAAGGCAACAATGACGTTCGTCATCGGCGATAAGGAAACATGTTGCGATAAGACTGCGGCCGTCATGTTGGCCGAGGCCAAGGTCCGAGCCGTCGTCAGCGCCGTCGCCGCGTATTCCGCGGGCACGCCTGCCATATAGTCGTCAGCGCCGCGTGACGTTTGAGCCCGCGGCCGCACAATGACGAATGACGATCCCAAGCGCGGGGTTCGATGGGCAAACGTCCCTCGGCCCCGCGCTTTTGTGCGCGACCAAGGCCGGTTCATCGCTGCTACGTGCCACGTGCCGTCGCGAAACGGTGACGGCGAATCCTACGCCGCCGACGCGGACGCTGCAGGCAATGCGGGATCTCTCGCGTTTTCCAGCGTCGCGAGTCCACCATGATCGCACGCGCGAGCATGCATTTCGTCGACCTGTTTCTCGATGACGTTCTCCGGGCGACGTGACGGTTTCGTCACCCACAACTGCGCGAACGCGAGCACGACGGGTACCGCGGTCACCACGACGGCCCACTTCGCCAGCCGCCGACCGCGGCGCATGCTGAGACGACCGACGATTTCGCAAATCATCACGACGAACACCACGAGCAGGAACTTGTAGACCACCATCCCCGGCAGCCCCCACCGCTGAAACACCCAATCGGCGAGGATGTTGACCTCCCTGCCGCCGAAATAGAGCACGATGCACGTCAACATGATGTCCATCGCCGAAAGGAACACGAACCAGGCGTAGATGTTGGGATAGAGGGCCGCCCGCCGCAAAACGCCACGGCGCGACCCCGGCGGCATCAGGTTCGTGCCTCCTTCGGTGCCTGTCGCGGTATCTGATTGCGAGCCGCTGGTCATGGCTTGCGTACCATACCATAACCACACCATGGGCGCAGCCGCCGCATTTCAGAGGGTGGGCGTAGCGAAACCAGCGACCGAAAGACCGAGGGGTGCGCAGCTGTTGGTCGAGCCGCAGCGCGAGCGGCTGGAACGGCTGAGTCCGTGACTGTCCCGGCGGTTTGCGATTCGGCGGGAGTCTTGTCCCCACGGTCGCATTGTCGGCCTGATCTGTGATGGTAAGGAAACGGCTCGACGTGTTGAACTGCCGCCCGCGTTCCTGCTTGCGTTGATTCCGCTTCACGATATCGCGTCAGAACACTGACACAGGCTCTTCGTAAGAACTTGTAATCGGAGAAATGTGCCACTTCGAAGGGTACAATTGAGCGCGGTGGTTTTTCATCCACACGAATAGAGCAAGCTGAGGCATGCCTTTGCCGAACGAAGTTCCATCCACCCTGCGCCGTCTGAGAGATCGGTGCACAGGCGTCCCCACGAACATCCCACTTACCCGAGGAGAAAGAATGACCGGCAATCGTACCCTTCAGAACACGGTCGTGAGCTATCTGACGAACAGCAGCTTTGTGTGGTGGCGCGGTCACGGATACCCCACCATAGCCGGTAGCCAATATGCCCAGTCCATTCTTGCGAGTTAGATCACCGAAGGCGCCGGTCACTTTGGGATCAACATGCCCGCCGCCTTCTTTATTCGCTGTCCCAAGGACAAGCTGCTTCCGCGTTAATGTTTGGCGCTTGCCCTGCCCGTGTTGTGACTCGATGAAGATCACTTCGATCCACCAGTCGTCGAAAGGAATCCACTCCGGCTCGTGTAGCGGAGGCGGGGGCATATTGACGCGCGGCACGTGAGTAACACCAGCGACATCGTCAGTGTTGTGACCGGGATTCACGTCAACCGGCCGCTCGTCCAGGCTTATCGGCATCGTCACCCCAGAGCCTTTACCGCGGCTCTCGACCCGCAGTCCCGTCAACCCGGAGTGGAACGACAGGTTGTTTTTCGTCGGCTTTGAGGCCGTCCTCAAAAATTTTCCGCCCT
>JADFHG010000150.1 GCA_022567365.1 Planctomycetota bacterium
CTCCGTACTCCGCCGTATTGGAAATCCGGCGGCGCATCGCGCTCATGCCCCGTTCGTAGAGCAAGTCGGCGATTTGCTTGAGTTCGTGGACGCACTCCAGATAGGCGAATTCCGGTTCGTAGCCGGCTTCGACCAGCGTCTCGAACGCGGCTTTGGTGAGTGCCGTCAGGCCGCCGCACAAGACCGCCTGTTCGCCAAAGAGGTCGGTTTCGGTTTCGGTGGCAAATGTCGTTTCGATAACGGCGGACCGAGTCGCTCCGATGCCCGCGGCCCAGGCAAGCGCCGTTTTCTTGGCGTTGCCGGTCGCGTCCTGATGGACCGCCATTAGCGCCGGCAGCCCTTTCCCCTCTGCAAACAGCGAACGCAGCAATGTGCCGGGGCCTTTGGGGGCCACCATGATCACGTCAACGTCCTTTGGTGGAACGATGAACCCGAAGCGTATGTTGAATCCGTGGACGAACCCGAGCGCCGTGCCCGTCCGGATCACTGGTCCGATTTCCGCTTCGTAGATCGCACCCGCGGATTCGTCCGGAAGCGTGATCACCGTCAGGTCGCCGTCGGTGGCGGCGGACCGCACCGAAATCGGATCGAACCCGTCCGCTCGGGCTCGGTCGGCGCCGGGGCCTTCCCGCTGACCGACGATGACGGTCATTCCGGAATCCCGAAGGTTGAGCGCATGGGCGCGGCCTTGGTTGCCATACCCAATGATCGCGATGCGGGAATCCCGCAATGCCTCGGGGTCCGCGTCCTCTTCACGGTAGATCGTCAATGCCATGGCCACTGCGCTCCGGGCGTCGGTGGGGTCTCGATGTGCCTCCGCTCGCGACGCATGTGACATTTGCGCCGCGCTCGCGTTGCAATCGCACCGGGGGCGATGATAATACCCGACCCGCCGTCTCGCTACCACGGCAGCCGGCTGGGCGCGTGTGTGTCCTTTCCCGGCGACGAAACTGACGCGGTGCGATCCATGACCATTCAAAGGGACAATCTGCACGAACGCCTCGTCGGCGCGCTCGAACAGGACGATGACACCCATCTCACCGTCCTCCTCGCGGACGCCCGCGCCGCCGACATCGCCGATTCGTTTGGGCTGCTCCCCGACGCCCACCGCTCACGCATTATCTACGCACTGCCATCCCAGACCGTCGCGGAGGTCGTCGTCTTGCTCGACGAGGCCGTCCGTGGCGACGTCATGGAGGAACTTTCCACCGAGTCCAAGAAGAACCTGGTCTCCGAGCTGCCCCCCGACGACGCGGTCGATGTGCTCGCCGAACGTCCGGACGAGGAAAGCGAAGACATCCTCGAACGCATGGCGCCCGAGAAGGCGGAGCGCATCAAGGAGCTTCGCGCTTACGACGAGGCGACGGCCGGCGGGATCATGACGACCGACGTCGTCGCCGTTTCGTCGTCCGCGACGGTCAGCGACGCCGTCGAACAGGTCCGCCTTGCGTCAATGGACGAGGATCTGAACCGCATCTACATCGTCGAGGATGACCGCAAGCTGATCGGAACGGTACGATTGCGATACCTGGTGACCAATCCACCGGCCACGCGGCTTGTAGACATCTGCGAGCGCGACACGGTGACGGTGGAGGCCTCGGAAGACCAGGAGACCGTGCTGCAGATCATCCGTAAGTATGACGTCCTCGAGGCTGCCGTTGTCGACGACCAAAACAAACTCCTCGGGCGGATCACCCACGACGACCTGCTCGACGTCGCCGAGGAGGAGGCGGAGGAGGATCTGCTGCGGATGGCCGGTACCGACGCGGCCGAGCTGGAAACCAGTTCCGTGTTTCACGCCGCGCGCATTCGGCTGACCTGGCTCATGCCTTGCATGGTCGGGATGCTCGGCACGGCGACCGCGATGATCCTTTTCATGCCGCGCTTCGACAAAGCACTTTTTGCCGCACTCGCGGCCTTCGTGCCCATGATCGGCGCCACCGGCGGAAACAGCGGCATTCAGATTTCGACCGTGATCGTGCGCGGCTTCGCGACGGGGGAGCTGCACCTCGCCAAGTTCAAACCTGCGCTATTGCGTGAGGGGAAGATCGCGTTGGCGATGGCGCCGGTGTGCGGTGCGCTCGCCTGGTGTTTGGCGTCGTTAATGATGCCCGTGATCCGCGATCTTGATCCAGCGGTTTCTCAGCTTCCAAATCCCGGACATATTGCGTTTTCGGTCGCACTCGCAATGCCCTGCGCGATCATGATCGCCGCCGGCTTGGGAATCGCTCTTCCGTTTACCTTTCGCAGACTCGGCGTGGACCCGGCGATCGCGTCGGGGCCCCTGGTGACCACGACGAACGACGTGCTCTCCGTGTCTGTATTCCTGACGATCGCCTGGCTGCTTGCCACCTAATATGACAGAGCTAGTGTAGTTTGCGAGTACGTGTTTAGCGGTTTTTCCGCCAACGCACCGTAGCGTCCGCCCCCCGTGGCGGACGTAGGCATGCGAAACACGCACGAACGTCTACGGCCGCCGCAGGGGGCGGCCGCTACGCGCTGAACACGTACTTTGCGGCGCGGTTTGCATCTTATCCGAACCGCGACCGTAAGGGAGCGGATTCCTTGGTCCGCTCCCTTGCGGTTGCGGTTCGGTTGGCAATTGTGAATCACTATGCTGGACGCCGCCCATACGAGGCGCGGGGTTCGGCCTGCGCGGCCTCAGGGTGGCTTGGCGCTGTCGAGAACGGGAACATCGCGCGGGCTAAAGCCCGCGGCTCAGTTTGTCTTGGACGATCGAGCGCCGTCCTACCAAACTCGAGCGAGCTGATTGCTTTCGCGGGCCGGACCGACGTGTGACACAGTCGTTGCCGTTGCCCATCACGGCTCGTCCGGTTACGATCAGCTTCGGTAAGACGCAGCGCCGATTTCGCGCCGCCGGGATCCAAGACCATCCCATTCGCGGGCTGCGGTTCGCACGCTGATCCGTGCGGATTGATGCCTGCCGCTCGGGAGATTGCCTTTTTCGCAAGAGTCGTGATCCGCGATGAGGCACAACTGAAACCACCCTCGAGACCGCTTCGCATGTCCGAACAGGACCAGTTGAAAATCGAGCGAGCCAAGAAGCGCGACGCGCTGGTCGAGGCCGGGGTCGAGCCCTACGGGGGACGGTTTCCCGACGTAAAACCACAGGCCGACGTCCGCGCCTTGGCCAAGCCGCTGAACCTCGAGCCGGGCGACAAGTCCGAGCTCCGCGTCCGTATGGCCGGCAGGATGATGCAGCTCCGTATGATGGGCAAGCTCGCCTTCGCCACCGTTCTGGACGGCAGTGGCAAGTTTCAATTCGGTTTCAACAAGGCCGATCTGGCGGACCAGTGGCCGATCCTCAAGAAGCTCAGCGCCGGAGATATCGTGGGCGCCGACGGCTTCATAGGCCGCACCAAGAAGGGGGAGCTGACGCTTTGGGTCGAAAAGCTCACCGTGCTCTGCAAGGCCCTTCGCCCGCCTCCCGAGAAATGGCACGGCCTTCGCGACGTCGAGCTACGGTATCGCACCCGCTACGTCGATCTGTTTGCAAACCCCGACGTCCGCGACGTGTTCAAGCGGCGCAGCGCTATTATTCGAGCACTTCGCGAGTGCCTCGTATCGCACGGTTATTACGAGGTCGAGACGCCCGTGCTTCAGCCGATCTACGGAGGTGCGGCCGCCCGACCCTTCACGACGCACCACAACACCCTCGATATGGACCTGTTCCTGCGGATCAGTCCCGAGCTATACCTCAAGCGTCTTCTGGTCGGCGGGATGGAGCGGGTGTTCGAGGTCAGCCGCAACTTTCGCAACGAGGGGATCAGCACGAAGCACAACCCCGAGTTCACGATGGTCGAGCTCTACGAGGCCTACGCCGACTACCGCGTGATGATGGAGCGCGTCGAGCAGATCGTGACGGCGTGTTTTGATGCATCGACCCGTTCGTCGGTGCCGGCGCGCGTCGCGGCAATCGAAGCCGAGTGTGACCGGCTGCGCCGCGAGAAAGACGCGGACACCGCCGACGCGTACGCGATCGAGACTCACTTGGCCGCATATCGCGAGGCCCGCGACGGTATCGCGGCGGGCAAGATGACCTGCGTGTATGGCGGGACCGTGATCGATTTTTCGGCGCCTTGGCGACGCGCGAGTTATGCGGAACTGCTTCGCGAACACGCGGGCGTGGATATGGCGGACACCGACGCCGTGCGCGCCGCGGCGGAAAAGCTGCGCATCGATCACGCCGGCAAGGACGACGCCGTTGTCGTCAACGCCGTCTTCGAGGCCACGGTCGAGCATCACCTGATCCAGCCGACCTTCGTGTATGATTATCCGGCGGCTATTTGTCCGCTGACCAAGCGGCACCCGGAGGACGAATCGCTCGCGCTGCGTTTCGAGGCGTTCGTGGCCGGGATGGAACTCGGCAACGCATACTCCGAGCTCAACGACCCGGCGATCCAGGAGGAAAACCTGCGGCGGTGCATTGCCGGCGAGGGCGACGAAACGATGGCGGTCATGGACGAGGATTTCATCAGCGCCCTCGAATACGGCATGCCGCCGGCGGGCGGGCTGGGTATCGGGATCGACCGGCTGGTCATGTTGCTGACCGACAGCGCGAGCATTCGCGACGTCATCCTTTTCCCGCTGCAACGACCGCAAACACCAGGCGCGCCCACAGAACCGAAGGATCGGTAGCGCATGTACAAATGGTTCCTCGCCTGGCGTTATCTGCACACCAAGCTCATCGCTTTTTTCGCCGTCTGCGCGGTCGCGTTGTGTGTGTTCATGGTGCTCGTCGCGATGAGCGTCATGGGCGGATTCGTCGATAAGGTGCGTGAACGATCTCGCGGTCTGCTCAGCGACGTCATCGTCGAAGCGGGAACCATGCAGGGGTTTCCATATTATCAGAAGTTCATAGACGTCCTGATGAGCGATCATCGCGACGTCGTGCAAATCGCCACGCCGACCATCGTTGCCTACGGGATTCTCCGCGTGCCCGACACGACGTTGACTCGTCCGGCCGACGTGCGCGGCATCAAGCTGGACGAATACGTTCAGGTCAACACTTTCGGACAGGGTTTTCACTACGACCGTTACTATCCCGGTACGACCCACCTCGGTCTCCAACGACAACCCTTCGCGGGGTTCGACGCCGACGGCGCGCTCACGCTCCCCCCCGACCACGTGAAAGCCAATGAAAAATGGCGACGGGCCGAGACCGATCCCAAGGCGATTGCCGACTATGACGCGGAACCGTTTCGACTTCGTGGATCTAGCGAGGGGGGCGACAGAATCTTCGACGTGGACTCGACGGACATTCGGGCCGTGTACGGCGGGGACGCATTCCCCGGAGTGATCGTCGGGTGCGACATGATCAACGAGCGCACGCGGGAGGGTGGTTACAAGCGCTGGGATCCGCGCGGTATCCGCATGACGCTCACGACGATCGCGATTACCGCATCCGGCAACCTCACCGGGGAAGCGCCGGTCAGCATTCCGTTGCGACTTGCCGACGACTCGCACACCGGGGTCTATGAAGTCGACGTCAAGGCCGTGTACGTCGATTTCGACATGCTTCAAAAGAAACTCGGCATGAACGCCATGCCGCGCGGCGACGGCACGTTTATTCAGGCGCGGGCCAAACAGATCATCATCCGACTACACGAAGGCATCGAGCTCAATGCCGGGGCCGACGAAATCCGAACGGCCTGGACCGAGTTCCTGGCGGCGCTCCCTGTCCAACTCGACCTCAACGACGAACGATCGCTCGGCTTTGTCCGCGTGTCTACGTGGGAGGAGATGCAATCCACGTTCATCGGCGCGGTGGAAAAGGAGAAGATCCTCATGATGGTGATCCTCGGCGTGATCAGCATCGTGGCCATCGTTCTCATCGGCTGCGTGTTCTACATGATCGTCGAGAAGAAGACGCGCGACATCGGGGTGCTCAAGGCGCTGGGCGCGTCGGGTACGGGCATCGCCGGCATATTTATCACCTACGCGGCCGGCGTCGGCGCCGCCGGGTCGATCCTGGGCGCGGGCTTCGGCGCGCTCTTTGTCCACTACATCAACGAAATCCAGGCCCTGCTCGAACGGGTGCATCCGCAACTGCGGGTCTGGAATCCGGAAATCTATTCGTTCGATCGGATTCCCAACGTCGTCAAACCCGACGACGTCATCACCATCGTGCTCGTGGCGATCACGGCGGCGGTCATCGGGGCTACGATTCCGGCGATCATTGCGGGTCGGGTCTGGCCCGTAAAGGCGCTTCGATATGAGTAAATACCTGCTTCATGCGCGCGGGATTCACAAGTCGTACCAAATGGGACGTGTATCGGTCCGTGTGCTGCAAGGCGCCTCGTTGGATCTGCGAAACGGCGAGTTTCTCGTCGTCATGGGCGCGAGCGGTTGCGGCAAGAGCACGCTGCTGCATATCCTCGGCGGTCTGGACACGCCCGATCGCGGCACGCTCGAGTTCGATCGACAAGACGTATTCACCGCTTCCGATGCGTGGCGGCGTACCTATCGAAGCTTGTCGGTCGGCTTCATTTTTCAATTCTACCACCTCCTTCCGGAATGCACCGTGCTAGAGAATGTGATGATGCCCCGTTTGGTCAAGGCCTCGGCCATGCAGTGGCTTCTCGGCGGAGCGAAGCGCACCGCCCGACGAGATGCGTCTGCCATGCTCGACCGAGTCGGTCTTGCGGAACGGCTCCAGCACCGCCCAAACGAGCTTTCCGGGGGCGAGCGGCAGCGCGTCGCGATCGCGCGCGCGCTGATCAACGGACCCCGCCTATTGCTGGCGGACGAACCAACCGGTAACTTGGACGCGGCGATGGGCGAGGAAATCCTCCGGTTGCTCGTCGAGTTGAACCGGGGCGGCCAGACCATCGTCATGGTCACGCACGATCCCAAGGTCGCCTCTCATGCCCACCGTCGGCTTCACATCCGGGCGGGGGTCATTGAAGAGGCCAAAGCACGGAACGGCGCCCGACCCGAGCGCTGATTCGCTGGAAAGGATGTGTACGAATGAGTTGCATTACCGTCGAGGCCCCCGAAATGACAGACAACCCCTTCGCCCCCAATCCTGATTTGAAGATCTACCTTGGCACGGAAATCGTGCCCGTCGAAAAGGCGAACGTGAGCGTTTTCGACCATGGACTGCTTTATGGAGACGGTGTGTTCGAAGGGATCCGGGTCTATGGCGGCAATATCTTCGAGGAGAAAAAACACCTCGATCGGCTTTTCGAATCGGCCCGCGCGCTCCGCCTCGATATCCCGATGACCCGCGCGCAGCTCAGCGAAGCGATGTACGAGACGATGGCCGCAAACGGAATTGCCGGCGACGGTTATATCCGACTCCTGGTGACGCGGGGCGTGGGGCTGTTGGGCATCGCGATCAACCGGGCCGCATGCCCGAAGGTGATTATCATCGCCGACAAGATCGCTTTGTACGACCCCGAAGTGTACAAACGCGGATTGCGCTGCATTGTTTCGAGCATCGTCCGCAACCACCCGAACTCGCTGAGCCCTCGCGTCAAGTCGCTCAACTATCTCAACAACATCATGGCCAAGTGCGAGGCCAACGACGTCGGCGCGGACGAGGCGATCATGCTCAACACGCAGGGGCACGTGGCGGAGTGTACCGGTGACAACATCTTCGTGGTGCGCGACGGCGAGCTGTTCACACCGCCGCCGAGTGAAAGCGTGCTCGACGGTATTACGCGCGGCGTGGTCATGGCGCTCGCACGGGACCGGGGCATAGCAGTCCATGAACGGGTGCTTGATCGCCACGACCTCTACATCGCGCACGAATGTTTCGCGACGGGTACCGCCGCCGAGGTCGTGCCGATTACCGAGATCGATCGTCGGCCCATCGGCGACGGGAAACCGGGTCCGATTACCAAGCAACTCACCGCGGACTTCATCGCCTATAGAAGCAAATAGGCCCAGAGCATTTCCCGCTCCTGTGTTCTGAGCAGCGGGCTTCAGCCCGCGCGATCGTTCGCCGTTTGATGCGCTGCGAATGTCGGTGGATCCGGCATGCGAAATCGGGAAATGCAGGTGCCCCA
>JADFHG010000151.1 GCA_022567365.1 Planctomycetota bacterium
CATAGGTGCGGCTGGTCCCCTTCCGGTTGCCTCCCAGCGGAACATAGAGGTAATCACGCAGCCAGTTGGACAGGCTGATGTGCCAGCGCCGCCAAAACTCGGTGATCGAGCGGCTGATGTAGGGCTGATCGAAGTTTTCCAGGAAGCGAAAGCCCATCATCTGCCCCAGACCGATGGCCATATCGCTGTATCCTGAAAAGTCGAAGAAGAGTTGCCCGGTGTAGGCGAGGGCGGCGGACCAGGCCACCAGGAAACCCGGCTGGGGTTGGGCGAAACCGTATTGAGCCAGCGGCGCCAGCGTATCGGCAATCAGGACCTTCTTGCAGAACCCGACCATGAAGCGTGCGGCGCCTTGCGAGAACATCCCAAAGGAATGCGTTCTGGCGGTGAACTGGTCTGCCAGATCTTTGTAGCGCAGGATCGGGCCGGCGATCAGCTGAGGGAACAGAGCCACAAACGCCCCGAAGTCGACGAACGAGCGCGCGGGCCTGGAATCCCCACGGTAGACGTCCACCACATAGCTGATGGACTGAAATACGTAGAAGGAGATTCCGATTGGCAACAGAACCTCGATCACCTCCAGGGGTGGTTGGCCCACGCCGGTCAAAAGTGCATCCAGCGTATTGACGCCGAAGTTGAAGTATTTGAAGAACGCCAGGGCCGCCAGGTTGCCGGCGACCGCCAGCCCCCGGTCGACGGCTGCCAGTGTGTCATGCAGCGAGAGTGTGTAGTTGAGTCGACCGTGCTCCTCGACGTAGTCCGCGAGTAGGGCATGGGATTCGGACCGACTGGGGTCCACCAGTACGGTTGCCTTACCGATTTCGATGAGTAGCGCGTACTGCCTTCGCGTCGCCTGAAGCTGCGTGCGGCTCTTCCAATCGGCGCTGGGGTCCGCCAAGGTCAGTTGGAGGGCGAAGAACGCCTCCTTGTGGGCCTCGCCCACCTGGCCGTCGGCCATCAGCATGCTTGCGAGGTGGTTGACATATCGCAGGCCCCGGCGGTCATCCGCCACGACCGCACGCTGGGCGAATTCGATCGCCTTGTCCTTCTGGGCGAGCGTCGACGCGCAGCGCGACAAACCGAAGAGCACGATGGGCTCGGATGGCTTCAATTCGTCCGCCATTCGGTAACTCGACCGCGCCTGCCGGGCGAAATTTCTCTTCAAATAAAGATCGCCGAGGACTTGATGGGCCTTCCATTGCGTCGCTCCGTCACGCGTGGCGACGAATGCCTGAAGCTCGTCGATCGCATCGAAGGTTCTGTCGGCTTCGCTGAGCAGCCGCCCACGGATGTAGCGAAGCCAGGGATTGCCCGGGTCCACGCTTTGCAGATGAAGGATCGCGTCGTTGGCGACCTTGGCAGCCGCCGTGCGCTCGTCGCCCGTGGCACCCGCTTCGAGCGCGTCAAGCGCCTCGTCGGCTTGGCGGATCGCTTCGTCCGCAGTGAGTGCCGGAGCATCCTGGTCGGACTCGCCCGTCTTTGCGGCTTCGACGTCAGGCGTCGGAGGCGAGAGATCTTTGACTTGTTCGTCGGGCTGCCGCGCGCCGGCGGTCGCCGGGACGAGCACGAGCAAAGCGACGTACGTTGCTATGGAAACCTTGGTGCGGTCGATCATCGCGGAATCACTCCATCGAACGGATGCGTCGCGCCGCAAGACGTGACCGACCATGCACTATAGTAGGGGAATCGCGCGCGGGCAACCGTCAGGCTCGGACCCGGTTATCAGCCTTGTTGAAGAACCCGATGGCGGTGTCCTTGGCCCACGTTCTTGGGCACTCGACGGCCGCTACGGGGGTGGCCGCTGCTTTTCAACGGACTGCTATCCCTCGACGGAAAGTGTCGGCCGTTTCGCCGCATCGGCGGTGTCCGTGCTCTGCCGCGTTGGATCGGAGACGGCGTTACCCGCGGATCCCGCGACGGTCGATGGTTTCTCGGCCTCCGCGACTACATGCTCGCGGGCTTGGGAGACTTTGTTCACGAGTATCTGCCAAGTATCCCGTTCGATCCGCAACACCTTGACCGCATCATCGACGGCACCCAAATCCCGCTCCACGTTCGCATCGACGAGCTTCTTATACAGAAACGAGTAGATCGCCCCGGTCCGCTCGCAGAGTTCCGGGTTCACTTCGGGGCGCAGACCGTTGTGCATCTCGAGAATGGCGTGCTGGGCGCGCGTGAGGCATTCGTAGGCCGTCTCGTATTCCTCGCGTTCGAGCGCATCGCGCCCCTGCAGCGCGAAGCGGATGGCACCGTCGTACAGCATCAACTGCAGTTGTT
This sequence comes from Planctomycetota bacterium, assembly GCA_022567365.1. GTDB lineage: Bacteria > Planctomycetota > Phycisphaerae > UBA1845 > UBA1845 > JADFHG01. The sequence continues at coordinate 2,278 of JADFHG010000151.1, forward strand.
CCGGTGTGGCCGTCATCACGGCTTCGCGGAGGTACGGGTTGGCGTTTGAGGTCGCCATAGTGCATGTTCTATCGGTCGATTCTCAGGGTCGAATAACCAAGAAACGACCGAAACGCTTGAATCGAAGGTTCCGCCCCCAAAAGGCAAGATGCGCGCCGGGCCGACTTCATGCCTCGGTGCGGGGCGAGGCGTTCCAACTGCGGGTTCACAGCCCCGTCAGCGTGGTTCCGCACGGGCGGAGGGAACATCGCGGATCGCTATCCCTGTTGCTGCGCCAGAATCAGCGACAGGGCGCCCAGCGACGATTGCTGATCCTGAAGGTTGGCGATCGACGTCTCGAGACCCGCGAACTCCCGCTCCAGACGCGCGCGTTTGGCCGCGAGCACGAGATTTAGCTGCTTGATCCGGTCGTTGAGGATTTCCTGCTGGTCGCTGAGCAGGTCGTCCTTTCTTGCGATCACACCATCGAAGTCCCTCGTCAGTTCGTCCAACGTCGCGTTCAGCACGTCACCAAAACCGGTGTCATCGAGTGTGAAAAGCTCCTCGACGAGGTCGGGAATGTCGTCGTATTTCTCACGAAACTTGGGCTCGTCGAAATCGAGCCGGTTGTTGGCGCCGATGCTCAGACCGACCTGGAACATCCGGGAGACTGCCGCGTTGACACCCTCATAAGGGCGAAGGATCGTGCGTTGCAGTCGTCCGCGAACCAGATCGACGGTCGGATCGCCGAACAGCGTGCCCCGCGCGAACGTCTCGGGATTGAACGACGTCTGCTCGTCGATGTTCGCCTGCACGTCGTTGTACGCCGACACGAACGTAGTGATCTGCTCGACGATCCCGTCGATGTCCTGTTCGATCGACAGCGTGACTTCCTCGTCGCCGGCGGCGAGCAGATCGATGGTGACGCCCTGGATCGCCGAATCGAGCGTGTTCGATGAAGCCGTGACGAGTACCGGCGTTCCGCCGCTGGCACCACCGAACGTGACGACGGCGTCCTTCGCCTCCGCCAGTGTTTCGAATCCGAAGTCGATCCCGCCGGAGTCGATGACCAACTCGCCGGCGCGCCCCGAGAGGTCGGAGGTAATCGTGAGACTGAAGGCATTGACCGCACCACCGTTGTTGAGGACCGAAGCGATAAAGTTTCCGCCCGCCTCGTTGATCTTCAGCGCGACGTCGTCAAGGGTATCGGTGGCGTTTACGTCGATGCGGATCTCGAAGGTCCCGTCGATGAAGTTTTCGTTGTTCTTCGCACTACCCGCCAGCCGCAGATCCTTCGCCGTCGACCCTCCCGACAGATCCTCGATGCTGAGCGATCCGCTGCCGCCCGAGTTGTCGATGATGATGATGCCGTCGCCCGTGTCGTTGATTCGCGCCTCGAGGTCCACGCTCTGCTGGTTGATCGCGTCGATCATATCGCCGAGCGTCTTGATGGAAGGCGACGACGCGTTGATGATCGATATGCTCCCGTCGGCGCGCGTAATCCGGAACGTACCTTCCGCCACGCCGTTGCCGTTGTTGAAGTCCGCGAGCAGTATATTGCGCGATATGTATTGAAGCTGAACGTTGCCGCCCTGGATCAAACCCGATGTGTCGTCTTGCACGGCTATCTTCAAGTCGCCCGCGAGCGTGCCGGTTTGATCGGCGATCGTGATGCTGCTGTTCGCGTCGAGAATCTCGATGCCGTTGCCCGTCCTGTTGATCGAAGCCGTCAGCGGCGGGAAGTTCGGGCTGGCTTGCGCGGCCTCGTTGATCAGATCGACAACGTCCTGAAGTGTCTCGGCGGTGGAAAAGTCGATCACCGGAATCGGAAAGTTCGTCCCGTCGTCGAATGCGACAAGACCCGGCGTGACGCCCGCGCCGCCGTTGAGCGAACGGAGCAGAACGGTGTTGAGCCCGGCGATGAGCCGCCGAGACGTGAACGGCGTCGCGCTGTCCGCGGTCGCCTCGGCAATCCCCAGATCCTCGGCCGCGCTGGAGTTTTCGGCGGCGTGGACCGTCACCGAGTTGCCGTCCTCCTGCATCACGAGCGTGATACCGTTGCCGTCATCTGAAATCCGCGCGTGGACGCGGCCGGCGTTTTCCGGTGCGAAGTTGATCAGGTTGATGACGTCGCCGACCGATTGGACCCGGTAGATATCCGACCCGATGATCGCCGTGCCATCCGACTCGCCGGCAATGCCGAGATCGGCCGCCGCGAATCCGTCGACGTCCTCCACCTTGAGCGGTGATGCGTTTTCGTCATCCGTATCCGACGTGTCGGTAATCTGAAAGTGCGAGTCGTCGTTGATCGAAACGACGGCCACGCTGATGGAAATCTGGTCCTGAACTTCTTGCGTCTGCATGGCGTCGATGACGTCCTGCACCGTCACGGCGCCCGATAGGTCAATGTCCGCCGATGCACCGCTGCGGTCGGTGATTCGGATCGTCCCGAGGCGCACACCGAGCCCCCCGTTGAGCACCGCGAGCGGGGCGTCCGGAAGAAGCGTCTCGCTGAGGCTCACGGAGAAACCGGCCGAACCGTCACCCATGACGAAGTCGAGGTCCCCAAGCCCGGCGCCGCCCGCTCGACCCACGCCGTTGCCGTCGTTGAGCAGCGCCAGCGGTGTCGCATCACTCAGCCGAACTAGATCGGTTCCGTCGAGTCGATCGTCCGCCGTCGAACCGACGATGCCCAGATCGGCGGCGGCGAATCCCCCGACGTGATCGGCCACGATCAGCTCGCTCACGAAATCCTCCTCGTCCTCATCCTCGTCGCCGGGTTCCGTGAAATCCTCGAGGACGATGCGATCGCCGGTGAACGTCCCGTGGGGTATGCTCGTGACACGGGCCTTGACGTTGACGTTCGCGTCGTTGATCAGGTTGAGCACGTCTTCAACGGTCACGGCGGTCGTGATGTCGATCTCAGCCGTGTTTCCGGCCCGATCGGTGATCGTGAACGAGCCCCGCCGAACGCCGCCTCCACCATTGAGGAACGCGAGGTCCGTACCGTTGTCGACCTTGCCGTTGCCCACCTCGATCGTCATGGTTCCGGTCCCGATCGAGGTGCTGTTCGAATCGGGAAAACCCTTGCCCGTAACGGCGTGGTTCGCCACCAGCGAGTGGACCTTGAACGTATAGCTGCCGGGGACGGCCTTGTCGCTGGCGGTGGCGGTTAGCACGGTGTCGTCCGTACTCGTGGCGGTAAACTGCCGGAAGAACGACGGATCGCGAAACGGCAAAGCCGCGTTCTGCACGGCAAGGATCCGCGCGGCGAGCTGGGCAAACGCCGCCCGTTGCACGTCGAGCAGGCTCGAGCGTATCTGCAAGTTTTGCAGAGGCAGGCTCTCGAGGGCAATCAACTGGTCGATGATTGCGGCGCTGTTGATCCCGGTGATCAGCCCGATGCCGGTGGAGATTCCGCTCATGTCGATCTTCCTTCGCAAAGCCCAGCCGCCGACGCGCGCCGGTGCGCACGCATACGTATCCGCACCGCAGGCGCGGAACGGCCGACAAGTCTTTATCGGTCGATCAGGAGAACAGGCTCTAGAGCAGTTTCATTCGCCTGCAGCGGGATCGGGCCAGCGCCTTCAAGTACTCCGTCCGCCACAGGGGGCGGACGCTACGAAATGATCGAATCCGCGCTACCGTACCGTCAGCCTTGAACCTGCGGGTTCACGGCAAGCTTTCTCCGAACCGCGACCGTGAGGGAGCGGACGACGCGATGTCTGCCGCTCAACCCCCACCCGCGAGTCCAGCGTTGACACCGCGTCGGCAGATCTTGCCGAACGAGCGGTTTCAATGCTGAAACCGGCGTTTCGCCGCGCCGGCCCTACTTCCCAATGCAAAACCGCGCGAAGACACGGGCGAGGAGGTCGTCCGTCGTCACCTCGCCCGTGACCGAGCCGAGGTGGTCGAGGGCCTCGCGAATCTCGAATGCCAACAGGTCGGCACAGTCGATCGTTTCGACCGCGCCCGCGGCAAGGTCGATCGCCCGACCGAGGGCATCACGCGCCTCCGTAATCGCCGTGCGCTGTCGCTCGGCGAGGAGGATCGACTCGCCGCCCGTCGTATCGGCCAAATCGACCAACGAATCGGCCAAGACATTGCGCAGCGTCTCGATGCCCTCGCCGGTGAGAGCGCTGACCGCGCACACCGAGTGAACATCCCGCTGTGAAGCCGACAAGAGCGATTCGATTCGCTCGATCGCTCGCCGTTCTTCGTCCGCCGACAGGAGGTCGCACTTGTTCGCCGCGACCACGGCCGCAACCGATTCGAGCGATTCGATCACCGCGAGAAATCGGGCGATCGACGCCCCGTCGCCCGCCAAACCCGTCGCGTCGAGCACGACACAAAGCAGGTCCACGCGCTCGGCCTCGCAAAGCGCCATCTCCCGCGCCATGGCGATGATCTCGTCCTCGCTCTCGTCAACACCGGCGGTGTCGAGGAGGAGCGCCTCGCCTCGCCCCAGACGGATCGGCGCCGTGAGGACGTCTCGCGTGGTACCGGCTGCGGCCGCACAGATCGCACGGCTCGTCCCGCTCAGCCGGTTCAGCAGCGAACTCTTCCCGGCGTTGGGCGGACCGATCAGGAGGATCCGCGGAAGCACGTCGAATCGCTCGACCGACACCGCCCCGGCGAGCAATCCGTCGATGCGCCCGACCACGTCGCCAATCTGCGCCCGCAACTCGGACGGCTTGATAAAATCGATCGGCTCTTCGGAAAAGTCGATGTCCGCCTCGACCAGGGCGACGAGATCGGCGAGCGTCTCGCGCAAATCGTTGATACCACGCGCCAGTCCACCGTCCATCATCGTGCGGGCCGCCCGAAGCTGGGCGTCGCTCTGGGCACGGATGACACCGGCGACTGCTTCGGCCGAGGCAAGGTCCATAGCGCCGTTCACGAACGCCCTTGCGGTAAACTCACCCGCTTGGGCCGGGAGCGCCCCGAGCGCTATGCATCGACAGCGAACCGCCTCCAATGCCACCGGCGATCCAACCGTGTGAATCTCGACCATGTCCTGGCGGGTGTAGCTTCGCGGAGCCCGAAACACGAATATGGCAGCAGGCAGATGCAGGTTTTCCTCGGGCTCGATGGTAGTTGAAACGCGCCGAAACCCGGCGACGTCGGTGAGCCGATCCCTAGCTTGCGGGATCATTTCGCCGACAATCGCCAGCGCATCCGGTCCGCTCAGCCGGACGATACCCAGCGGACCGTGCCCGGCCGCGGACGAGAGGGCGACGATCGTTTTGTCGATTCGATCCAACATTCGTTCGGCTCTTTCGATCGGCGGGTGCGCATGCACGTGGACCGTTGTCGATTTTACCATCCACTACGAAAACGCTCAATCGGCGAGCACCGAAGGGAAGGGCCAGAACCGATTGGGAGATGTTCTCTCGGTCTGCAAGGGCTTTTCTTGCCTTTTCATTCACAGGCTCCTTAAGACATTTCACAGGCCGTTGATCGCGCTCCCGGCTCACGAGGCGGTCGGCGGCCTTGGGCGATGTGTCGGATCATCGCGGCGCAGAGGATCGGCAAGCGAGAAGCCGGCGCGGCCCGCATGAGCGGGGCGGTCTCGCGAGCCATCCACCCACCCCAACATCACCGGCACAAACCCCAGTCGCCCCCTTGCCCGCGCGTTCTACTACGGCCCCGCGAAGGCCGCCTGGAACTGAGCGAAGTCGTCCAGGTCCACGTCGCCGTCGCAGTCGGAATCGAACCCGCACGGGCTGAGGTTCTCGTACCACGCGATCTTGTCGTCTTCCACTGACGC
>JADFHG010000152.1 GCA_022567365.1 Planctomycetota bacterium
CGATGCCCACGCGCCGAAGCAGACTCGCCGAGCGCGACGCGATCGACTGGTGGACACCCCATAAAATATCCTCGATCTTCTTGCCCTTGCCCAGCCAAGACAGCACCTCCGACTCGGCGAAGACCGTACACGTCGTGCTGATCCGAACGGGCTTGGTAAACCTCAGCGCGGTGGGTCCCAGCTCGCTAAGGGGAATGTCCAGCGCCGTCGACGCCGCGCCGAGAAAACGCCCGGTCCCGGCTGCACACTTGTCGTTCATGCAGAAGTCGACGATCTCGCCGTTGGGGCTTACGCGGATCGCCTTGGTGTCCTGCCCGCCCATGTCGACGACGGTTCGCGTGCCGGGGAACATGTGCACCGCGCCGCGGCCGTGGCAACTGATCTCGGTGACTTGCGTGTGGCCGAATGTCACACGGTATCTGCCGTACCCCGTGCCGATGATATACTCGATTTCGACCTCGCGAAGTCCGGCATCCTCGAGCGCCGCGTCATAGCAGGATTGTGCGGCGTGCACGACGTTCGCTCCGGTATCGATCAGCGCCCGACCTACAATCTCCCGGCGCTCGTTGATGATCACCGCTTTTGTCTGCGTCGATCCGACGTCGACGCCCGCTGCATAAGCCATCCAAACACCTCGCCTTAACTGTTGGTTGCCTGTCGCCTGCGCGATGCGAGCCCTTCGAAAAAAGCGTCGATCCGATTCTTCATTTGTGCCTCGGATACGACGCGCCGGTCCATCATGTCCGATTCAATGAACAGACTGGGGACATCGTGCGTCTTGGCGAGATAGCGCCGCCCGTCCGCCAGACCCGTGGACACCGTGCGGCAACTCTTGATCGGATGGTATATGATCCCGTCCACGTGATAGTCTCGGATCATGTCGGCGAGCACTCGGTCGTGGTGGAACATACTGTCCATCGCATCGCGCACGCTGATGAGAAGACCTTCGGCCAGGCTCTCGATGGGTTTGGCAAGGTCGTATTCGAAACCGCGGTTTGTCCCGCCGGACGCGAACCACAGGTACGTCGAGTTGATGAACGTACCGCCCGAATCGGTGAACATCTCATTAAACCGCCGGAAGATCGGGTAACAAGGGACGCCCGCGAAGAGCAGCCGATATTGCTCTTCGGTAAGGGTGCCGATTCCGTGGGCGGCTTTGTATTCCATCTCCTCCACGAGATCCCTAAAATATCGGCTGCCTTCCGGCATGCCGCGGAAGCCGTTGGCCACCCCGAGGAAGATCGTGCCGTCGGTCAGTGCGTTGAACAGCGACGGGCGGGACTTGTTCAAGTCGAGAACCCTCTTCCAGCCAACGCTCATCTCGTTGGCATGCCCGAGCACTACGCGCAGCTTGTCGATGTCGAACCGCTTGCCGGTGACCTTCTCGCAGACGGGAATCAGCTCGCGCAATTGCGCCTCGACGTAGCTGCGGTCGTTTTCGAAGTCCGCGTTGCCGGACCACGTCTGTCCGTCGGCCTCGCGCGTACCCGGAATGTCGATGGTGACCACCGGAATCTTATACATGCGTTCCCATATTTCCGCCCACTTGATGTAGGTGTTGCACGCATTGGTCAGGACGGCGATGCTCGGTTTCGGAATCTTACCCATGGGATGGTCACCGCCGCGCAATTGAAGCGCCACGTCGGCCTTTACATATCCGCAGATGTCCGGCGAATAACCGTAGTCCTCCGCTTCGGCGAGGTACTCATGGGCAACGCGCCGAACGGCCGTTTGCAGCGAGTTGATTTCGGGGAACACCACGGGCAGATCAAACGTCGTGAGGATCTCGTTGAGGCTGCCCATGACGAAGACGTACGCCGACTGTCCGCCTTCTTCGGCGGTTTCCGTAAGACTGGCGAACCAGTCGCGAAAAAGCTGGGCTCCGTCCCGGTTGCCCCTACCGACCAGATCCGTCGGCGCGGTATCGGTTACCATTATGTCCATCCTCCCAGCGATTACGCGAACAACAGGTTTTCCAGGAACGTCTCCACCTGCAACTCCAGGTGCTCGAAAGACGTCATATTTTCCTCAAACTCCGTCACGAAATAGGGTATATCCCTTTCATCGAGGGCATACGTGTAACACACTTGTTCCTCGAGACCGGGTTCGCACATCTTCGCGGCCGCAACGATGACCGCGTCCGCCCGTGCGGCGGCGACGCGCTCCAGGAGCATCTTCTCCTTGGGCTTGCGAAGATCGTGTTGAACCGGACTGTAGGAAGATCCATCGATGTATGCGCGGGCGAGGTTGAGCAACGGGTCTCCCTCCGTCGGCACGTCCTCGAGAATCCATCGCAGGCCGATGAGCAGGTCGTCGTCCACCACGTAACAACTGCGCCCGAGCATGCGGATCATATCGAGCGGCGGCTGTTCGCAGAATCCCCCTTCGAAGACCACGCGGATCCGATCCTCCTCCTTGGTCGTTCGAGCCCGAAGTTGCGGCAGTACGAATTGCAATAGGTCGTTGTGCTCTTCCCTAGGGATCATCCCACCAACCGCGACGAGGGCGTACGCCTCTTCGGCCCGCACGAGCCACGGCGACTCGCGTTTGATGTCGTAAAGCTCGCGCATGAGCCGGCGGTTTTCGTTGAACACCGCGATCGACCGTCGGAGGTCGTCATCCTCGATCCGACGGCCCGCGACCTCCTCGACGACCCGCCTCATGCGGTCGTACTCGCCGCGGAGATACGTCGCGCTGTGCGCCGAATTCGGGTTTTGAGGGAGATAGAGGATTTGGCAAGGATGGTCGAAGTTTCGCCCCCATATCGCCGCCAGGTTGCGGGCGGCATCGCAAATCGGATGCGAGACGAACAGATCCAGCTTGATCGCCCCACTGAGCGCTCCCTCGAGTGCGGTCTTGATGATCGAGCATAGGTACGATCCGAAATGGGCTTCCGCTCGAGTCGGCTCGACCGGCCCGCCGCGCATCTTGACTGGCAGCATTCCGGCTGCGTGCACGATCTCCTCGGGGAAGTAGACCTGAAAATGACCGACCACCTTTCCTCCGAGATCCCGCCAACGCGCTACAGTCGGAAAGGTGTGGTCCTCGGTAAGATCCAGACACGCACCCATCGCTTCGTCGAGCGACACATCCCGCCATTCATTGAAGACTCTGTTATTCATCGACGTCCTCGGTGTTCCCTATCCCGTCGGCACACTGGTCACGGCCAATCAAACACCCTTCGTCATTCCGCCTGAGGCCGCTTTGGCGCGGCCGCGCCTTCCTCCGCCAATCCGTTCTCACTCGGGTACGCCCACCCCGGCAGATCCACATCGGTGCATTCGTAGTTCATTCTCGGAGCCCTTCGACCACGATCGAGCAATGCGAGAAGCCCGGTCGCAATGTAGGGGTTCTTCTTTGGATTGAAAACCTCGCCCGTTTCCTCGGCCAGGGCCGCGTCGTCCGCCCCACGGGCTAGTTCCTTCTTGAACAGTGCGCGCGAATAGGGAGCATCCTTGGCCATGTTGCGGGCACGGTCGTACCCCCTGCGCAACGCTTCAAAGTCGCCGTCGAAGACCGCGTTGCAGAGCCCCACCTGATAGGCCCGGTCCGCGGTTATCCCCTGATCGAATATCTCGAAGATCACGGAATCCCCCATACCGAGTCGCTTCAGTTCGCCAGCCGCTCCGAAACCGGGCAGGATGGCGAAGTCGAGCTCCGGTTGGTTGTACGTCGTCTTTGGACCCCAACGCGAAGTGCGATCCAAACTGTCATATACGAATCCCTCGGCGCGTACGTCGTACCGAAGATCGAGGAAGTAGGTAAACTCCGCTCCGCCGCCCCATTTTTCCCCAAACACGCCGATCGTGGCCACGGGACTTCTTTGAATCGTTCGAAACAGACCGACGGCGTTTCTGCTCGATGACGCCGCCTCTTCCTCGCTGAGCGGCGAATATCCCTTGTCGCGCTCGAACCAACCGCGGTTAAACTCCCGCGCGTCCGCGCCGAGCATGCGCATCCCACTGCCCGCGGCGCTAAACAACACCGCACCGCAATGCCCAGCGCGATGCATCTTCAACACGCGGTCATAGGCGTGGGCGAGCTGGTCGATGACGGCGCGGTTGAACACGTTGCCGCGAAGCGGACAGTTGAACACGATGCTCACCACACGGTCCCGCGTCGAGGGTCCGACGAACCTCAGGTCGGCGTAGAATCCCTCGTAGCGACCGGTCGCGAGATCCAGCTCCGCAACGGGCGTGCGGCTGTATCGTCCGTAACCCAACAGGCGGTCGTAATTCCGGCGTTTCATGTCGTGCAACAGGCAGGGTTTCCCCGCGCGCGGTCCGACCTTGCCGTCGATGTCGAGTAGCTCCAGCATATAGGAATCGTCGGCGTTCTCGTCGCGCGCCCGGCGCAACAACTCGATGAACCCGTCGATGGTCAGGTGGCCGATGAGACCGTCGATCACCTCGATAATCCCTGCCTTGAATCGAAGGCCGGCGCGCGTCGACACGTTGATCTGGCCCGGCGTCGCGACACCGTCCTGAATCATGTCCAGGGCGTAGAGGCAGATCGGCAGGGCATACCGCCGAAAGGCGCGCCCGCCGGAATCATTCGCACAGGCCACGTGTACGAGCGCATCCACACTCTTGATCTTGCCGGCGCGTCGATCGCGTTCTGCGGCTTCGTAGTATGACCAGTAGTCCTTGCGCGATATCTCGCCCATCTCCACGTACTCGCCCGTCGATGGATCGAGCACGGCGTTCGGAGTCGGACGGGCATCATCGGTCCATGCGAAGAATCCCCGACGATTGTCCGACGCGAGTCCGGTGGCTCCCTCCTTCTCCAGACGCGCGATCCAGTCCGGGTAGCGCTTTTTGTCGCGATCGTACAGATTCCGCAGCCGATCCGTCGAGGGCAGGTGCTCGCCGAGGTGCCGGGACGATTCGGTATAGGGCATATGGCCGGTCTGGTCGAGCACCGTGAAGGGATTGGTCGTAAAGAGATCCCACAGCCCGCCCAAATCCACGAGATCGCGATGGCTGCGAACGTCCCAAGTAATGATGGCCGCCATCGCCTGAAAGATCGGATCGGTAATGTAGCCGTGGTGATCCACCGGCAAAGCGATGACGGTCTTCTCGAGAATCTGGTCCGCGAATACGACGCCGAACGCGAATGTTTCTTCGGACGCATACTTGCCCTTCATGACGTCGATCAGGCGGTTGGCATCGAACGGGAAATATCCGTGGACCGTAAGAAGCTTCTCACGCAACGCCTGGGACTTGAACAGCTCCGCCAGCTCCTCAGTCATGTGCGACGAAGTATTCGAGAAGACGGCTGCGATCCGCTCAGCGTCGACGTGCTGCTCGATCGCCTCGAAGATCTTGGCCTTGACCGCGCCGCGCTCCGTGGCCACTTCCCAGATAATGTCCGCCCCGGCGAGATCGGCGTAGTTCTGTGTATAGGTGACGCGCTCGGCCAATGCCCCTGCGTCTTCCTCACGAATACGGAAACCGCGTACCTGCTCGCTCCACGTCGTCGCGAGGTGCTCGCGGGTGCGGTCGAGTGCCTCCTGGCTAACGTCTAGAACGATGAGGTCGTAGTCGGTCTTGGCAAGGAGATCGACGATGATCCCCCGCCCCATCGTTCCCGCGCCGATGACGCCCACGAGACGCACTTCGTTGACCCGCCGCACGGCGGACTCGATCGACTTGTCGCCGAAGAAGAATGCCTTTTTCATGTCATCATTTCCCAGGCCGAGCCGCGGGATTCGCCGGCCGCCGCTACCGCATTGTGACTGCACAAACCAGGCACGAGGTTGATGCGAACGCTCATGATCGACTCCATCTCATGATCCGTCCGTATTTTTGATAATCACCGCCACGCCCTGCCCTCCGCCTATGCACGCCGACGCGCACCCGTAACGAACCCCGCGACGCTCCATCTCATACATCAGGTCGACGAGCATGCGGCCCCCCGTTGCGGCGAGGGGATGACCGATCGCGATCGCGCCGCCGTTGACGTTGGTGATTGCGGGATTCAGATTCGCCTCCTTTTGCACACCAAGAACCTGCGCCGCGAACGCCTCGTTGATCTCCCACAGACCCACGTCTTTCTGCTCGATACGCGCTTGGACGAGCGCCTTGGCGATGGCCGGCACGGGACCACGCCCCATCACTTTCGGATCGACGCCCACCACACCATAGCCGGCCACCTCGAACCGGGTGGGCAATCCCAGGGCCTCGGCGCGCGCCCGATCCGCGAGCACGAGTGCCGCGGCGCCGTCGCTGATTTCGCTCGCGTTTCCCGCCGTGACAAGACCGTCCGGTGTGATTGCGGAGAGTTTTGATAGGGCCTCGCGCGTCGTCTTTCGAACACATTCGTCGCGCGCAAGGTGGACGGGCGTCCCGCAGAGGTCGCGCGCATCCACCGCGAAGATTCCCTTCAGCGCGTCGCCGCCGTTGAAATGGCTTTCGCGATATGCAGCGCGGGCGCGGGCGTGGGATTGTTCAGCGAAATCGTCGCAATCCTGCCGCGTGATTCCCATCCGCGCGCCGTATTCGTTGGCCGTTCCCATCATCGTCGTGTTCACCAGATCGTGGTTGAGCCCGAGCAGGAGGGTATCTTCCAACTCGCCGCGTTCCTCGAATTCCCAGAAACTGCCCTTCAAGCGTTTCGAACGCAGGATCCGCGGCGATCGCGACATCGTCTCACTACCGAAGCAGAGCACCACTTCGGCGTCATCCATCGAGCTCGGAAGGGCGATCTGCTGAACGCCGTTAATGACCGTCTGCAGCCCGGATCCACAAATACGCTGCACCATCAAAGCCGGCGTCTCGATGTCCAGCCGACATCTTAGCGCGACGTTGCGTGGGAAATAGATGTCCTGCATCCCCGGCGCCGTGAATTGATAGACGTTGGCGCCGACGACGGCGTCCACTCTGGACCGGTCGATTCCGCTACGCCTGATCGCCTCCTCGCAAGCGAACACAGCCAGATCCTCTGGGGAGAACTCGCGGAGCGTTCCGCACTTGACACCAACCGGTGTCCGGGCCGCTCCGATGATTACAATTTGTGGAAACTCTCTACTTGCCACGATTCTAGATCCTTTGCAGTTCCGCGGTGACCGGTTCGATCACATTCGGCGACGATTCCGCAGAGAATAGGGCTTCGGCAAGTCGTCCCTGATTCGCGAGCACGGCCTTGCGCACGAGCTTACCGGACGACGTCAGCTCGCCGCTCGCGAGCGACGGTTCGCGCCCGATGAGCATCGCCCGCTTCACCCGATGGTATTTCACCTCGATCATCGGGTTGATTCGGGCCAGTTCTGCCGCGTAGAGGTCGCGGACCGCCGGCGAGTCGAGCAGGTCGTCGCCGCTTGGTTCCTTGTCTTTTGCCCACTCGCGCAGACGGCTCATGTCCGGATAGATCAAAGCGGCGACGAAGTCCTTGCCGCTTCCGAGCACGAGCGCCATGCTGATATAGGGCGATTCATTGACCAGCACGTTTTCGATGCGTTGCGGATGCACCTTTTCGCCCGTTGTGAGTTTGAACGCGCCGTCCTTTCGCCCGAAGATGCGGAGCCCCTCCGCGGTGAACTCGCCGAGGTCTCCCGTATGGAACCAGCCTTCGTCATCGATCACGTGCGCGGTCGCCTCTTCGTCGTCGAGATAGCCCTGCATGACGTTGGGGCCTTTGACGAGAATCTCCTGGTCGCTGTCCACGCGCACCCGCACACCGGGAATCGGGAATCCGACGAATCCGCTTCGCCATGACGTGTCCTTTGTCGTGACGGTGACGCAGGGCGACGTCTCGGTCAGCCCCCACCCCTCGAGGACGGGGATCGATTGCTCACGATACGCCTCCGCGACGTGCGCCGGCAAAGGCGCGCCGGCCGTAAACACCAATCGCAATCGACCGCTGAACAACAACGAAGGTAGCGACGTATCCTCGCGCGCGCGGGTCATCAACTGGTCATGCACGCGCGGCACGCTGAGGAAGATCGACGGATCGTATTGTTTCCAGTTTTCG
>JADFHG010000153.1 GCA_022567365.1 Planctomycetota bacterium
CTGAACATCGCCGCCCTCGTTATCGAGCAAACAACATCTCCCAACAGAAACAGGTTGAAGTACGATTCGGGCACACAAAATGATCCACCTTTCCATCGGGCCATAATCGATCGATCCACGTCTGCAACTCGTGAATAACGCCTCAAGCTAGATTCGAGGAACTTCCCCAGCTCGATCGGAGCCGAATACAACGGTCGATCATCGAGCGATCCCACGTCAATAGGGCGAAAGTCGCCATCGGGTGATATCTCGAGGATCGGCCAGCGCTCCTTTGGGAACCGGTCGAACAGCTCCTCAACTGAGATAAGGTCATACGCCGCCACACGGGCGGTTGCCAACAGGCGCTCGCTCGGATCGAGCGAGCACAGGTTTGCGATCTGGGCGTCGAAATATCGCTGGAGGAAGTTGCTCCGGATCGGGGCATCCCAGCTAAGATCCGCGGTGCGGATCATGGTGCGAGCGAGGTCCACACGCGGCGTTTCCGACTTGGGCAGGTTGACGACCATCCGCGACGGCACCCCGCCCCGGCCCCCGGGCGGAGTAAGCCACGCCGGTACGCTTGCATTCGGAAGCAAGATGCCATCACGGTACACGGACGCAGTGAATCCACGCCTGGCGGAGCGCGCTAGTTGCTCGCCTGGCCTGTCCAGGTCGTTGGCATGATAGTACCTGACCCGCACCTCTTCCGCATCCGCATCGGCTAAGCGATACGCTGATGCCTCCGTTGCACTCATCCTTTGAAGATCAACCCCCGGGCGTGGCAGAAAGCGAAGGAGCTTGCCCTCATATCCTTCGAGGCCGAGGTCGTCGCGCATGTCGAGCGTGTGCACCTCGAACACCTCCCGGGCCGCGTGCAGGTCCTGGGGCAAGAACACCTTTTCCCATGGATAGGACAAATCGAGCTGATGCACCTCGAAGTCCGCATCGAAGCGGACGGCGGCGGCCTCGGCGTCTTGATACGGGTGTAGAACGATGGTCTTGCGGTCGCCCTCGGTGATGACAATAGGAAACTCGACGAACCCCGCGACGATGGAAAGATATTTTGTCACGTCCAGGGGCTTGGGTTTGCCAGCTTCTTTGCCGCCTTCTTTGGCGCTCTCCCGGGGAAGCTTCTCACCCTTGACGAAGACCTTGACGGTAGTGCCGGGAGAAGCCGTCTCGACCGGACGGGTTTCGATGCGAAACTGCTTTTTCGGCGCGGGGATCTTGATCCGAAGCGGCTGGCCGTCGCCGGGCAGGTAGGGGTCGCGAAAAGTATCAATATGCAGCGCGTCCGCCACCATGAAGCAACTGAGAATGCCGATACCGAAGCGGGAAATCGGGTCGATGTTGAGCCCTTCGCGCTCGAAGGCTTCGCTGTGGTAGTAGCTCTTCCCCGCAATCGCCAGGTAATTGCGCACCACGAATTCGTCCATGCCGATCCCGTCATCCTGCCACGTGACGACCGCGTCGCCGTCTTGGCCGTGTTCGACGTTGACGTGAATGGCTCCAAAGACCGCGGGGGCGATCCCATTGCGCTCGAGCACCGCGCGGCGCGTGCGGATGGCGTCGATGCTGTTTTGCAGAAGCTCGCGCAGGAAGACGTAGGGGTCGCCCTGATAGATTTCGTCGCCGAGAATGTCGAACATCCGGGCTCGATCGAACTCGAATTGGATCGAGACGGGCTTGAAGCCCCGCGGAACGACGCGCCAATGGATGTGGAAGATGTCGAGACGATGGCGATCATCATTCATCCGCGCCAGGGTGTCGTTGCAGCCGCGGAGCTGATCCTCGCACCAGATGCGCAGGTCTTCGAGGGCCGCATAGACCTCGTGATTGTCGGTGCCACCGTCCACCAGAATGATCCGGCCGCTTTGATATTTGGGACAGGTGATGGGTTGAAGCGCGGCGTGCTTCGCCCACTCCATTTTCGCCGTCGGGTCGCGTGGGGCGACGAATTTCCACAGGGCATACGGGGTGCGGTCGTCGGCGATATCCAGCAGATCGACAAGGCGAACGTAGACGGAAAGGGCGCGGAGGTTGACCACCTCGCCCAACACGCCGAAGTCCGTGGATACGCGTCAAAGTCCTGCAAGTCTTCGAAATCGAGCCAATGCCCCTCACAAACTCGACCGACCGCCTCGCCGACGCCGCCGCCGTCCGCCTCGAAGAACTTGCGGACGCGGGCACCGCTACGCGGCGCGTGGGTCTCCCGAACATATTCGCGCCACGCCTCGATAGGGAGGTCAGCGACTTGCCCATCTTCGTCAAGTGCGAGACGGTGTTTGCGGGCGAATGCTTGGAACCGATCACGCTCGTCGGATAGGGTGCAGAACGGTTCGGCGGTTGTGTCCTCGGGGAGTCGCCCTGTGGTGATGTATACTTTCTCCGCGTCGCTCACGGCCATGCCCCAGTCATGCCCGTATAGCCCCGCCGCCAGAACGAAGAGTTCGGCGGCGTTCATCCGCTCCAGGCTACAGGGACCAAGGACCGTATCCGCGACGTGAAAGAGGTTTTTCAGATGATACTGTTCGTCGTGCGGCGTGAACTCCGGAAAGAGCACATTGATCCGGCTGACTTCGGCGCTGACGGTTTTTCGCAATCGCTCGAGGGATCCGAGGAAGTCGAAGTCGATGTTCTTCCGTTCTTTCGCCCGCGACTCGAGTGTCTGCACCAACACGCAGTCCGGCAGATTTCCATTGTCCGCAGATCCCATGTCGTACCTCGAATCAGGACCGACCATGCACGAGATGGGACCGAGCCAATCGTGCGCCGGCGCGTGCCAGATTAGGCATGGGGCGCGGGAGTGTCAATCGGTCGGTGTAACCGCCGCGCAGGCCAACCGGCGGTGAAACGATGTGTGGAAGACTGGCATCGATTGCGCAATTGCAAGAGCGCGGTCAACCGCATCGATTTCATCGAGCGGCGCATCGATCCCAAGTATGGTCGGTCCATCAAAAACCAACCCGCGGCGATGTGTCGCTCATGCCGTGATCGGTGTCCTACTTCGGGCCGGTGAATTGCGCCTGGAACAAACCGAAGTCAACCAAGTCCACGTCGCCATCACCGTCGAGATCGGCGGAGAGTTCGACCGGACACGGATTGTCAGGCTCAATGAGCAACTCGCCGCTGCCGCTCTCCGCCGCGCCGAAAGCACCCACCCGCACGGTGTAACACTCACCGGCCGACAAGGGCACGATCAGCGTACTCTCGAAGCCGCCCGCGCTGCCGCCGCATGGATTGTCGGGGTCGTCGTCGTTGCAACCGAGGAGCGTGGCGTTGACGCACGCGAACCCGGTATCGCAGCCCGCGTATGCGGCGATCCGCGTGTCGAAGTTGGCCGATCCACCGAGCTGCTCACACGTGGTCAACCGGTATTCGCCGTCACATTGTGGTTCGAAGTGGTACCAGATGTCATTAAACAGATTGCCGTGGAACCCGTCTGGATGGCACGCCCCAACACCATGATCGACGCCGTCGGTCGTGGCCGACGTCGTATCGAACGGTGTGAGGCCTTCCGTGATGGTGAAGGCGTCTTCGCACGCATCGTTGATCTCCACGTGGCAGTTCTCGTCGCAGCCGTCTCCGGGATCCTGCCCGCCGTCGTCACATTGCTCGCCGTCTTGTACGACCCCATCGCCGCAGATCCACTGGCATTTGGCGTCGCAGTGTAGCCCGTCAGGCGGATCACACTCCTCGCCGATCTCGACCTCGCTGTTGCCGCACACCGGCGGATCCCCTCCAGGGACGATGGCGGCAACCGCCACGGCGGCCGGCGTGCCCGGTTTGAACAGGCCGATGGTGACGTCGCCGTTCCCGGGAGGCAGGTCGGCGTCGAACCGGAAGTTGTACAACGTGCCCCAGCGCAGCGCATTGGCGTCGGGGTCGATTGCAAATTTTGTCGTGGACCAGCTGACGGCGCCCAAGCCGGCGGTGCCCGGCCAATCTGAACCATCGAAAGGCTCGCCGCTGTGGTAAGACACATCGTGGAAGCCCATGTTGGTGATCGTCGCACCAGGATCGGACGGGACGGCGAACGATCCTACGGCGCGGGCGACGTTGAGATTATGAAGCGCATACTCGTAGTGCCATGTACCACCACCGAGATCGCTGACCTTGGAAGCCAGGATCATGAGCCCGTCCCCCGGCACTACGAAGTCGGTCTCGAAAACGTCGGGATCGATGGCATGCCACGCGCGAATCGCCGGCTGCTCAGGCTCGGTCACGCCGCTTAGCCCGATCGACCAGTCGTTGCCGGCACCGCTGACGACGATGGGCCGATGGGATGCATTGTTGTGCTGGTTGCCCGCCGCGGCATCGTCCTGAGCGACATAGTGCCCCTCGATGTAATACAAACCCCCGCCCGCCAATGCCGGATCGAGATCCGCAATGTCCACCTGAAGCCGCTTGTAGATGGCGTCGCCGGTGAGCCCGCTGTCCGTATAGGGCCAGGGAAATACCCCGGTATAGGGGTTGACCTCGAATCGTGGGCCGAGACCGCCGGTCCCGTCAGGCAGGGTCCCCTGTCCGCCGTTCAAGCTGGCGGCGTAAGGGTCCGAGCAGCCTACCCCCAGCAAGTGAAAATCGCCCGAAGGAACACAGCCGCAATTGCAGGCATCGAGCTGGAGAGCGCCGAAGCCGTGCTTGAGCCACGACATGCCGATCTGCTCGAAGCGATCGTTCTTGAGGCGGTACATGTTCTGCGCAATCACCGGATGCAGATTGGTATCGCCCTCCCACACAAACTCCTCGTCACCGACGTTACAGGCCGTGGTCCCCACGGAAAACGCGGCGATACTGCCGACGCTGCCCCAATTGGCCACGTCTTGCAGGTTGCCCACGATAATGTCTGTGCCCGGACGGTTGCAGTCGATACCGCCGGCCGGGGCGTGTCGCGTTGAAAACGCACAAACGGACAAGAACAGAACAAGGTCCATACGGTGCGATCGAAGAGTCGCCATCATGCTTCACTTTCACCGGTTGTGAGAACCGGAGTTGGTCGGCCGGATCATCCTGGCCGATATTTTCCGTTTACCGCCTCCGAGACCGCCATTCTACTGACGACTCGGCGCGACTTCAAGACCGAGCGGCTATTGCGACCTTCTTCGCTCCGAAGAACCCGTGCCGTCGGACGGGTTCGCTCGGCGCATCGACGAGACTATCGCCAGACGCGCACCCCAGCCGAGGGACGTTGCCCCCCTGCCATGGGCGGCTGGGCTACAAGCCGGCAAACCGGTTGTACCGGTGGCGCAGGAGGCTTAGGGATTGTCGCCCAGCCGTCCAGCAAGCTGGCTAGTCCAGTCGGCTGGAGCGAGCGCGTAGACGTAAGTGCTTACCGTATCGGGGACGCCGGTAACCCGCACAAGGTGGAACTGACGGATGACGTCTTCGGGCGGCGGCAGGAAATACTCCCGCGTATGATTGTCCGGATCAAGTACGAACAGCACACGCGCGTCGTCGATCTCGCGTGCCCGTTTGATGCCTTCGAGCCACCGCTCCATATCCGCGACCGTCCGCGGCGCCGGGCAAGCGGGGATCTGCGTCTCGAGCGCGATGTCGTCGTGAAAGTTGCTGAAGACGACCAGATCGTCGCGGCGCTGCGCCCGAAGCCAGCGGTATAGTTCGGCGCTGTGCGGCTCGAAGTATTGCGCGCAGCGACCATAGTCCGTCATCGGTCTTGCGGCCGCCTGCCAGCGAAGGTAGGTCCGAGTCCAGTCCTGCCGCACGAACCACAAACAGCACAGAATCAGCGGTACACAAGCAAGGCCTCGCAACACCCGCGGGCGAAGCGTCAACACCGGACCCAGGAAAAACAGGTAATAGAACGGGCGAATGGGTTGGTAGTAGCGCGCTAGGGAGACGTAGTCGTATTTCTCCTTGAAGAGCGTCGTGGCGAGAATCACCGTGGCCAACAGCGTGCCAGTCATTGTCACGCTCAGCAAGACCTCCGGTCGGGCGAGAAACTCCGACAGCTTGCGGCGCGAATCACGGAACAGGACCGGCGTGATCAGTGCGAGCGCGGGCAGGATCCACACGAACAGCATCGCGGACTCGGGGCGATAGTCGTAGAACGTCTGCTCGGTGAATCGCCGCCATGCGGTGGCCACCATTGCGAAATCGAAATCGATCGATAGTCGGTCGCCGAGGTTGAGCTGTTGCCGGGTCGTAGCACCGTCGGCGAGGGCGCCGTTCAGGACCATAAGCGTGATAATGGGCACCAGCGATGAAAACGCGAACACGCCGACATGGCGTGGTCGCACCCGTTTGGCAAGAATCCATTGAAGGATCAGGAATACCCCGATGGCCATCGGTACGCAGATGGCCACGTAGCGCACCCAAACAAGGGATCCCGCAAAAAGCCCGACCGCCGCGAGGCGCACCCAGCCCGATCGTCCGGGCTTGCCCAAGTCGTCAATCGCGCGGCTCGCGGCGAGCAGTACCAGCGGGGTCAACGCGAGTACGACGACGTCCGTCGATGGGTGCAGCAGGTTGCCGAGGGTGAATGTACTCGCCGCGGCCAGAACGGCGATCAACGTGGCCGGCATTCGGGCGGGAAGGCAACGCCGAATCCATGCGAACCAGCCCACCAGCGCGACGCTGCACGACAGCGCGCTGATGCCCACACCGGCCTGCGCCGTCGTCGCTGAGAAAACCAGCCGTATGCCGCAGAGGAGCAATGGGTATCCGAGCGGCCATTGCGTCAGAAATCGCCAATCACATTCCCACTGCCAGGCCTGAAACGGGGCATGCGGCGGCGGTGTGGTGGGACCATGCCCATCGAACATGCGATCCGCCGCGAGGAAGATGTAGTTGTAATCCGCGGCGATGCCCGGTGGGACGTGGGCTCGGTCTTGAACAGCGAAGAGGACGACCGCGATGATACCGACGGCCCCCACCCACGCGACGGCAGCGTAAGACCTGCGGACCGGGGCGACGGCCGATCCGAGGCGACGTTGAACATCAGCGCCGGCCGGCGTGTGGCCGTTCACTGTCACCATGTCGCTCGAAAGATGCGTATCCATTGGCGTCGAGATTCCCGTACAAAGCGTCTGCGCGCAGCGCTCCTGTGGGATTATCGGAAGCAAACGCGACGGTCATAAGCGTGGAGCGTATGATCCGGCGCCTCGACGGGATTCAGGATGAACTCCTGAGGCTCAACGCGGCCATCGATCGCTCGCGCAAGCAAAAGGAGTCGTAACGGCGAAGTACCGGCAGATGGCGGCTTCCACGTCGGACGACCATGGTTACCTCGGGTGGGCTTGGAGCGGTCAGCGATCAGTCGTCAGCAACCGAGCCGCGGGCTTCAGCCCGCGCGGTCACTCGGGACCGAATGATGTGGCGTAGCTCGTGCGGGGCAGTGCTCCGTCGTCAGCCGTCATCGTGGCACCGCACGATGTGGCATCGCCGTTACTCCTTCGAGTCCAACACCGCCTCCGCTTCCGCCTCTTCATACCGAGATATCGAATGCCCGAAGTCCTCGTGCCAACGCTCACCACTGAACATGTTGGTAATGGCCGCCTTCAGCCCTGGCATCCAGTTACGCAAACTTGCAGCGTTCAGTTTTCTCATCGCCCCGTCGAGTGATTCGAACGGTGGATGGCGCTTCCAGTTTGCGGTTGCGATGAACAAC
This sequence comes from Planctomycetota bacterium, assembly GCA_022567365.1. Lineage (GTDB taxonomy): Bacteria > Planctomycetota > Phycisphaerae > UBA1845 > UBA1845 > JADFHG01. Next base: position 7,610 of record JADFHG010000153.1, read on the forward strand.
TCAAGCAGCGCCGTCGCCGTTCCAGGGTCGTGGCTTGCACGCTCAACGATAAATTCGAAGGCATGTACGCTCACCCGAATACGCATAGTCGTACCATCCAACGTTGGTGTCACGCGCCCCGACATCTGCAGAATCAGATTCCGATCATCGCGTAGCCGTGCAATGCGGTTTTGCTCCTCGAGTTCATCGTGCTGCGCCGTGAGTGCTTCTGCTTGCGCCTCGAGCGCCGTTGCTTGCTGCTTGGCCACCTCGCGGTTTTCCTTCAACTCCTCCATCTGTAGACGTAGTTCGCGCGCTTGCAAGAGGAACGCGGAAAAGAGCA
>JADFHG010000154.1 GCA_022567365.1 Planctomycetota bacterium
GGCGTGTACCAACCGGCATAGCGGTCGATGAGCCGCATCAGCGGGCTTGACGTTTTTTCGGCGTTGAGGATGAGTTCCTGAACCTTGCCGAGGGTCGTGTCTTTGCCGGCCTTTGTCACGCGAATATCGAGGGCCCCGGTGAGGTTGGTCGTACCTCCGAAGACCTCGCTGTCCTGCGCCTTATCGACCGGGAGCGACTCACCGGTAATGTTGGCCTGGTTCACGGTCGATAGCCCGCTGATCACCACGCCGTCGGCGGGAATATGGTCTCCGGGGCGCACACGGATCGTCTCGCCGGTACGCAGGTCCTTGGCCTGCACGATCTCTTCACTGCCGTCCTCGAGGATGCGGTGGGCCTTGTCCGGGGTAAGACGCAGCAGCGACTCGATCGCCGCGCGCGCACCCAGCGCGGTCCGCGTCTCGATGAGCTGCGAAAGGATCATGAAAAAAGCGATGATCCCCGCCTCCTGGTATTCCCCCAGCGCGATGGCGGCCATGACGGCGAGTGCGACCAGTTCATCCATGTGGGCGTGGGCGTGCAGGAGGCACTTTAGGGCATGCCAAACGAGCGGCGCCCCGAGCAGGACCGCACCGGCGAATGCGAGGATGTCGGAGTACCAGTTTCCACCCTGGCTTGCGGCCGTGCTGTAGTCTTTCTGAAAGAGCGTCTCGACGACGATGGGAAACGCGACCACATACGAAGCCACCACCAACAGCCCGCCGAACAGCGTGGCGATGAGCAAGCCACTTGCCTTGGCGGTTTCAGCCTCGATTTCCTTCATGTGCGAATGGGCCATGCGTGGTTTTCCTGATGAAGCGTTGCGTTTGCCTTCGGATAATCCAATCCCGGGCCAGCCATGGGCCAACCGGCTTGCCGGACCCACTTGCGGGGCCGGTATCAGCGATCGGGCGGCCAGCATTGATTTAGCGACTCGGGGCCGAACCGTCAACGAATAGGCCGCCGTAGCGGTTCTTACGTCCGGCCGAGCTGGGAAGTTCACAGATACCGCGCCGGCCAAGACCCGTGGCACACTGGTACAGCCGGTTTGCAGGCGGCCCTCGGGTGTGCGGGCAAGACCTGCGGCACCCGCCCTCGGGTGTGTGTGGCCCCCAGCCGAATGCTGATGGTCTGCATGCAAGAACCGCGCGCTGGCGCTTGGGGCTCTGAGAAATCCCCGCCGATTGTGTCACGTACCCGCTGGAAACCTCCACAGCGGGACCGTTTGACATTCAACAGCTTCCGGCATATTCTGCTCCTTCTCGCTCGTCGAGGCGTGTGCCACGCGTAACGGGCCGCCGAGATGTCGCATATGCAGTCTCCCTGGCCATATTGAAATTTCAGAGAGTCGCCATGGTCCCAAAGCAGAAAGTCTCCAAATGCCGCACGCGGACGCGCCGGGCGCACCACGCGCTGAAAGCCGTGACGCTGACCGTTTGCCCGCAGTGCGGCAAGGCGAAGCTCCCGCATTGCAGTTGTCGCATTTGCGGTTATGCCAGCGCCAAGGTCTCACTCCCGGTCGGCGACACCGAAGGGTGATGGCGGCTCGCGTCGCGGTTGACGCGCTAGGAATCCCGCTGGGGGTCATTGACGGCGTCCGCAATGTCTGGCGGCGTCGAAGCAACGAGATTGCGATCCGCAATGCCGTCCACGTGGCGCCGTTGTTCGCGGCGAACGAGTTCAACAAGAACAATGCGGTCCGTCATCAGGGCGGCGGGTGCCGGGGATCGGACAGCGAATGAAAGGTCGGTTGCCAATTGTGCTTCGAGGCACGGGGGCTTATACCCCCAAGGAGATCCTCACGAACCAGCACTTTGTCGACTACCTGGATACCACTGATGAATGGATCACCACCCGCACGGGCATACGCGAACGACGTAAAGCGGCCCCGGACGAATCCACCTCCACCCTAGGCGCCGAAGCCGCCCGCCGTGCCCTCGACGACGCCGGCCTGACGATCGATGACATCGATATCATCGTCTGTGCGACCGCGACCGGAGATCATATGTTTCCGGCGACCGCATGCTTCATCCAGCATCAGCTCGGGGGCAAGAACATCCCCGCGTTTGACGTCGGTGGGGCGTGTGCCGGGTTTATCTACGCGACCATCACCGCGTCCGGTCTGATGCTCACCGGCGCCTACAAGAGGGCACTCGTCATTGGCGCCGAAACACTGACGCGTTTCGCCAACGCTCAGGACCGTAGTACGTGTATTCTTTTCGGTGACGCCGGCGGGGCCGCGATATTCGAGCGGTCGGACGAGCCGGACCGTGGCATCATATACTTCGAGCTGGGTGTCGAGGGCAGCCGCGCGAACGACATCATCCTCCCGGCCGGCGGCTCGAAAATGCCGGCGTCCCAAACCACCGTGGCCGAGAATTTGCACACCCTTCATATGAAGGGACGCGAAGTGTACAAGTTCGCGGTCGTCAAGATGGTCGAGCTGATCGAGCGCGCCTTGGACGAAACCGGGCTCACCTGCGCGGACCTCAAGATGCTCATTCCGCATCAGTCGAACCTGCGCATCATCGAGTCGGTCCGCGAACGGATGGGCTTGCCGATCGAAAAGGTCGCCATCAACATCGATCGCTTCGGCAACACGTCCGCGCCTTCGGTCGTCCTTTCCCTCGACGAACACCGCCGTAGCGGCGTATTGGTCGAAGGCGACACGATATTGTTGATCGCGATTGGCGCGGGGCTCGCGTGGGGTACGATGGTGATGCGGTTGTGAGATGACGGTTCACGAGAATGCGGGCGCACGCCGACGGGCATACCGCGCCAAGCGATAAGTAAGTTAACGCTCGAATCCGAGTCGATTCGAACGATTGGGCGTCCGCCTCGCCGTCGCGTTGACACGCCCGAACAGGAGTTGCCTGAATGGAAGAATGGGCGGTTGTTTTCCCCGGACAGGGATCGCAATCGGTCGGCATGGCACGTGATGTCGCCGAGATCAGCGCCGGTGCGCGCGACGTTTTCAGTCGCGCGAACGACGTTCTCGGAATCGACATCACCCGCTTGTGCTTCGAGGGGCCGGCCGAGGAGTTGGGGCGGACGGATATCCAGCAACCGGCGATCTTCGTGGCGAGCGTCGCCATCTGGGAGGCATTCCTCGAAGCCGGCGGTTCACGTGACCGGTTCGTCCGAACGGGTGGCTTGAGTCTCGGCGAATACACCGCGTTGTACGTCGCGGGCAGCATGGAGTTCGAAGACGCGCTCCGTCTCGTCCGTCGGCGCGGTGAACTGATGCAGGAGGCGGCCCTCGCCGTGCCGAGCGGCATGGTCTCGCTGATTGGAGCGAGCGAGGAATCGGCTGCGGCGGTTTGTGACGACGCACGCGGGACGGACGTACTCGTCGCGGCCAATTTCAATTGTCCCGGGCAGATCGTCCTGTCGGGTACCAAGGCGGCATGCGAACGGGCGGTTGAATCCGCCGAGAACCACGCTGTTCGCGCGGTCCCGCTGGCCGTCGCGGGCGCTTTTCACTCGCCGCTGATGCAGCCGGCCGCCGACCGCCTCGCCGAGGTGCTCGAGGCAACACCGATGAACCGGGCCGCCATTTCGGTGATCGCAAACGCTGACGCCGAGTATCACGGTGACCCCGACCGGATTCGCGACGCGCTCCGTCGCCAGTTGACCGAGCCGGTCCTCTGGGAGCGTTGCGTCAGACGCATGATCGACGATGGCACGGGGACTTTCGTCGAGGTCGGTCCCGGGCGGGTGTTGACGGCATTGCTCAGGAAGATCGATCGCGACAAGAACGGCATTTCCGTCAATTCACAGGCGACGCTGACCTCTATCACGGCTGATACCACCGCGCGTTGATACTCATGGGAGCACCCGAAATGAAGGATAGGATCGCACTCGTGACTGGCGCCAGCAAGGGCATCGGCCGGGCCATTTGCACCCGTTTGGCCAAGGGTGGGGCGACCGTCGTTGCGTGCGCGCGAAATGGGGCTGCCCTCGACGCGTTGGCGGCGGAGGTGAAGGAGCGGGAACTACCGGGACGCATTGACCCGCGAACGTTGGACGTATGCGATAAGTCAGCGATTGAAGCGTTGGTGGAAGCGGTCGTCGAGGCGCACGAGCGAATCGACATTTTGGTCAACAACGCCGGAATCACGCGCGACGGGTTGCTGATGACGATGGAGGACGACCAGTTTGACGACGTCCTCACGACCAATCTGCGTGCCGCTTTCTGGTTGACCAGAGCGGTGAGTCGGATCATGGTGCGCCAGCGATACGGACGGATCATCAATATTTCCAGCGTGTCCGGTGTCATGGGGAATCCGGGGCAGGTAAACTATGCGGCCAGCAAGGCGGGGCTGATTGGCATGACCAAGAGCATCGCCAAAGAGCTGGGGAAGAGGAAGATCACGTGCAACGTCGTGGCCCCCGGCTTTATCCAGACGGACATGACCGCCGGCCTCCCGGACAAATTGAAGGAGTCAGCGAAACTGGCAATCCCGATGGGTCGCTTCGGTGAAGTGGACGAAGTTGCCGAGTCGGTGGCGTTCTTTGCCGGTGAAGGAGCGTCGTATATAACAGGGCAAGTGCTGATCGTGGACGGCGGGCTGCGGATGTAGCTGTCGGCGGAAGGCAACGCGACCCGCCGGGTCGATGTTGGCGGCGATTTCCGCGTGGTGACACAATCGCATTGAGTGGTTGCGGGCTCGCGCCGGCCCGGCTAGTATCCCAGGCGTGCGGGATTTCGGCTGCCATAACGTTCGGCATGCCGCGACCCGGGGTTGGGAACTATCCGGTTTCATTCCCGGCGTAGTTTGGGTGGCAGGTGGGAATCTGGAGGAACAGGTGGTGGCGAACGCCCAAGAGATCCAAGAGAAAATCGTGCAGATCGTCAGCGAGCAGATGAGCGTCGAAAAAGGCGAAGTGAGCATGAGTACCTCGTTCGTAAACGACCTCAATGCTGATTCGCTCGATATCGTTGAACTCGTCATGGAAATTGAGGACGAATTCGATATTACTATTCCCGACGAGGAGGCGGAGAAGCTCAAGACCGTCGGGGACAGCGTCGAATTCGTCAAGCAACTGAAGTCCTAGGCCCTTACTGATCGGCAGGCGCAAACATGGATCGTCGACGCGTAGTCGTGACGGGTGAGGGAGCCGTAACGCCGCTTGGTGTCTCGGTGGACCGGTTGTGGGACGGTCTGATCGACGGGCGAAGTGGCATCGGTGAGGTCACCCTGTTTGATGCCTCGGAGTACGCCGTGCGCATCGGCGGCGAGTGCACTGATTTTGTGCCTGCCGACCATATCGACCGCAAGATCATCAAACGCCAGGATCGTTTCGCGCAGCTCGCGGTTGTCGCCTGCGATGAGGCGCTGGCAGCGTCCGGTATGGACTTGGCCAAGATCGACGCGAAACGAATGGGGGTCGTGTTCGGGTCCGGCATCGGCGGGATCAACGAGCTCGAGGAGCAGTTCTCCCGTCTGCTGCAAAAAGGCCCGAGCAAGGTGTCCGTCTTTACGATCCCCAAGCTCATGGTCAACGCCGCCAGCGGCAACATCTCGATCCGCTACGGCGCGAAGGGAATCAGTACGGCGGTCAGCACCGCGTGCGCCTCGGCGACCAACGCAATGGGCGAAGCGCTCAGGCTCATCCGTCACGGCGACGCCGACGTCATGTTTACGGGAGGTTCCGAGGCCGCCATGACGCGCTTGACCCTCGCCGCGTTCGCGTCGATGAAAGCGCTGAGTACCCGAACCGGCGACCCCCATCTGGCCAGTCGGCCCTTCGATCGTGACCGTAGCGGATTCGTGCTCGGCGAGGGTGCCGGCGCACTGATTTTCGAGGCGCTCGAGCATGCCGAACGCCGGGGCGCACCGATCCTCGCAGAAATCGTTGGTTTCGGCACTACCTGCGACGCCCTACACATCACTCAGCCGTGCGAGAACGGCACGGGAGCCGCGGAGTCCATGCGACTCGCCCTCGCCGACGCGAAGATCGCCGCCTCCGACGTGGACTACATCAATGCCCACGGCACGGGAACCCCTCTCGGCGACTTGGCGGAAATCGTCGCGATCCGTTCCGTGTTCGGCCCCGCCGCAGACAAGGTCGTCGTCAGCAGTACCAAGAGCAGCATCGGGCACCTCCTCGGCGCGAGCGGTGCCGTCGAGATTATCGCCTGCATCAGGGCGATCCAAAACGGCGTCATCCCACCGACCATCAACCTCGACAACCCGGGCGAGGGCTGTGATCTCGATTTCTGCCCCAACACCGCGCGAGACATGAAGGTCCGCGTGACCATGAGCAACTCCTTCGGCTTCGGCGGTCACAACGCCTGCATCATTGCCCGCCGATTCGAGCGGTAACAAGCACCTTCAGTGGGGAAGGTCCGCCATGGCACCCCGGGGTGCGCGGACGGATCGGAAGCGCATTCGCCCTTGGCGCGTGGAGACAGCCTGTCCGCCGGTGCGACCGACCGCAAACCCACCACGGCCGCCGCCTCGTGGGCTGATAACGGCATTTGTCCGTTATCGGTCCTTCTATCGTCCCTCCGCACGGCATAGGAGCTGGTCGCCCACGATACTTCCGCGTGACGTTTTCGGACTTCGGGCAACACGGCGACGCTGCCGATATCCGATTGTATGGACTGCGGGGAAGGTGCGCGCGCGAACTGCGCGACGGGCCATGGGAGATTTCGAGTGAGTCTGGAACAGGCCGACATCGATGCATTGTTAGGCGCTGCGGCTGCGGACGCGGCCGGTGCCGGCATCGTGGATACGGCGGCCCCACCGCCGAGCCCTGCGCCCGATGTCCCAACGCCTCCCACCCCCACCGACAAACCAAAGGAACAACCGCCCGAGGCCGCCGAGCTCGACGAGCTGTCGCGGCTCCTCGACATTTTCGTGCCGCTGGCGGTTACGTTGGCGGATCGCGAGATGACGGTCAAGGAAGTTCTCGAAATCGCGGTCGGCACGATTATCGAGTTCGAGCGATTATTCGACGCGGAACTGATGCTCTCGGTCGCGGATGAACCGATCGGCTACGGCCAAGCCGTGAAGATCGGCGAGAACTTCGGGCTGCGGGTGACGCACATCATGTCACCGGAAGACCGCGTGGCCGCCATGGGAGTCGAGGATTGACAACGCCTTCGGTCGGAGCAGCCCACTACACTATCGCTTTGTCCTGGTTCTCCGGTTGACTCCGGTTCGTTAGTTCGGGCTACGTTAAGCCGCACTTTTCGCTGGTTTTGGCCCGTTTCTTGGTTTGACTACTGAAGTGATAAGGGGTTAGGGCGATTTCGGTTTGGCAGATTTGTAGCCACTAAATTGTGGATAACTACTTGACAATTCGATTTGATCGTGTATTGCATAGGTATGCCAAGAAGAAACGGCGCAGTACATGTAGCCACCACGCGGCGCACCTACAAAGGGAAGGTCTATGAGACCCATCTCCTGCGACGATCCTACCGAGAACGCGGCAAGGTCAAGCATCAGACGCTCGGAAACCTGTCCCATCTCCCGCCCGACCTGATCGACACCATCCGACGACGGCTGCGAGGGCAACAACCCGACGAGGGGGGGCGCTGGGACATCGTGCGCAGCCTTCCACACGGGCACGCGGCCGCCGTCCTGGGGAGCCTGCGCGATCTCGGCGTCGACAAAATACTCGCATCCCGCCCGTCCCGCGCGCGAGACTTGGCCGTCGGCATGATCGTCGCACGAGTGATCAGCCCGGGATCCAAGCCGGCGACCGCGCGAGCCTTCAAGGACGAGACCGCGAGCACCAGTCTATCCCTCGAAATAGGGATTGCGAATGTTCACGAAATGGATCTGTATAAGAGTATGGATTGGCTGGGCAAGCGACAGCAACGCATCGAGACCAAGCTCGCCAAACGCCACTTGTCGGATGGTACGCTGGTGCTCTACGACGTGTCCGGCAGCTACTACACCGGCCGATGCTCGGGCC
>JADFHG010000155.1 GCA_022567365.1 Planctomycetota bacterium
GTCCCAGAGCCCGTTTGACATCTGATGCTGCAACGCATCGACCTTCGAGGCGTCCGGAGGTGGGTTCTTGAACTTGCCCTCGTCGCTTGTGGGTAGGGCGATCTTCGCCCATTTGATCAGTCGGGGGACGGCGTACGCGATCGGATCGGTGGCATCCGCCTGGCGCAGAAACGTACCGGCGGCGAGGATGGCGTTGATCGCACCGGCCGCGTCCGACACCTCGCCGGCCACGAACGCCGCGGCGCCATCGGAGGGTGCGCCGTCCGCTGACGGCGGGGCGGCGCCCTGGGCCGGCGCCGCCACGGGAGCAGGCGCTTCAGGTTTCGGCCTTTTGGCGGCGTGGTCCTTCAGGCCGCGCGCGAACTTCCCGAGTTCCGGCGCGTCGTCGGGCATCTTCTCCGTGAGCAGCGCGGTCAACCGTTCGTTGGCCTTGATGCACTCGTCCAGCGCGTCGAAGTCGTCGGGCTTGGGTTGGTTCTGACGAAACCACTCACCGTCGGTAAAGCAGTCCGCCAGCGACTCGATCCGCGCCTTGCGCCTTCGCGGCCTGGACGGATAGAGCCCGTCCCAGAAGTTCTCAATAAGCGCGCAAAAAAGCGACAGCGCGGCTTCGAGCCCCGCATAGCCATGTAGCTTGAAAAGGGTGTGTCCCAGCGCCGAGGCGACCTCGACGTCCTTACTCGTGGAGGTGAGGATCGCGATGGCGTCCTGCTCCATCTGATACCAATCCGGGTCGTCCGACTCGATCCGATCGAGTTTGGCGAGTTCGCTGGTTACCGCGATGTACTGGAGGTCGTCGCCGGCGTCCTTGCCGCACGGTTCACCCCCCGGTATCGGCGTCGTGCCTAGATCGACGATGCGAGATCGATCGAAACTGGCCATTTGTGCTCGATTTGCTCCGCGGTCCCGTCGTTGCGGGAGCCGAATTCGCCTTGCCCGTATGCGTCTGGGCGAAAGGAAACACAGAAGGGAATCGTGCGGCAGTGCCGGAGGTTCTACCGCGGAACGGGCATTCCCGGGATATGCTTACCTCGGGAGCGCCTCACTGAACCATTGGCATTGCCCGTGGCGGCAGACCGATCGGCGGCCCAGAAGTATGGGAAGTAGCACTTGGTGACCCACGGCGGCGCCGGCGGCAGCTGCCGCATGCGACAGCCGTCCGAATCGACGCAACGTTTGCCTGCCGACCACACGATTCACAACGGCCCCCATGGTATCCGTTAGCGGCACGGAGTCAACCCACGACGGCACCGGTACGAACAAAGTCGATCCACGTACCGTCGGGCTTGAAACGGCCGTCCAGCGCCGATGACGACGCCGATGAGGACGCGTTGTCATCGGGTGGGAATGCGGTCGCCTTGGCCGTGGAAAGGTCATCGACGTACGGCAGCGTTCGAGCCAGGTCCGTTATGAGTAGCAAGTCGTCGGGGATGATATCGCGGCAGATGATGCTCAAGTGGCCGACGGCATCGTCCTCCCGGGAGATGAGCAAGGAAACCGTCCGGCGGCTCAAGTCCATCCGTGATTGCAGCCAATGGAGCCAGCCGCAAACCTGCATGTCGATTGAAAACGCCGGCGAGAGCGGCAGCCGAAGCGTCGGCTGGAACGACTTACTCTCGAGTTTCGCGATGTGGTCGCCCCACGCCGTCGCCACGCGCCCCCACAACGCCAGGTCGTCGATCGGGAGGGCTGACTTGACCCCCTCGAACCAGTCGGCGAAAGAGACGGTCTTCGCTTCCTGCATCCACTCGTCGCTGCGCTTTTCGCCGTTGATATCGGCAATATCGACTTCTCGATTGCCGAAATGGGCGCTCAGCGGACCCGGGGCGTTCAGAAAACTCGGTACTTCGCGGCGAACCGCGACTAAGTCTCGCATCACGCGCGAAACCCCGTGCATCAGGTCGCTCGTCGGTCCCGGCCACATTGCCGTCGGGACACCGGCAAAGAAGCACATGGGGAAGGGGCGACCGACCATGTCGCCACCAAAGTCGAGGATCGACCCGATCAAGGTCATTTCCGATTTTGGCAGGCGTATGGCACAGGAGGCGAGCGGCAGCCTCTGCGTCGTCTTGGGGAGTCCCTCGGCTTCGGCGTGCGATTTTTGGCGGCTCCGGTACATCTCGTAGCCGCTCAACACCCAATCGCAGAATTCGACGGCGAATCCCTCGTCGGCGTTGGAATAGTAGTCCTGGTATGAGGGGAGCTTTCCGAACCAACGGAACGTCGGATCCGGACGGAGTTTCGCTGACCGGGACTTGAACAGATCGGTCCAACCCATGCTTATGCGATCCTCGGGCAATGCCGGTCGTCCGGCAGTGCCGTTTGCGCGTATAGCCGCACTCGCCCGGTTCGCCCTCGACGAATTGGCGCGTCTCGAGCCGCCTCAGTCCCGACCACACCCATCGTAGATCCTATCGCTCCATCACCGCCGGGGCGTCGTGCTCGTACAGCGGCGTAATCGGCTCCGGCATCTCTCGGTCGAGCATGAACTCCACATGCTCGCCCATTGGCAATCGTCCCGTCTTGAGATCCTCGTCGAGGCCCTTGATATCCAATAGACCCTGCCGGCCCATACTCGTGAGCTTAACTTTCATATTAAATCCGTGCTGCGTATGCCATTGTTTGCGTGACGTGGGTTTGGCGTAGTTCTGAAGATACGCACAGATCGCCAGCGGCGAACTCCTCCCGATCGTCGTGCTGACGTTGGGCCACGTCTGAGCTCTGTCGTTGATCGTCGCTTGCCGGCCACCATCCAGCGAGACCGTAACTTCGGTGTTCGCCGCGGCTGTGCTCCATGTCCAAATCAGGTTCTGCGGGTGCTGAGCGCCCGATAGTGAATGCGTATTGACCTTGAGGACGTCGGGCTCGGCTCCGGACTGCGGATCCACGCCCCACGTGATCCCCGAACACCTGAGCGTCAGGAACGTGTAGAACTGGTTCGCATCCTCCATTTTTCGCAAGCCGAAATCTTCGGTCGCATGGATCGTTCCAAGTCCTTTGACCGTGATCAAAAGCTTTTCCGGTTCCTTGGCATTGGTGGGCTTCAAGAACTCACGCCAGCGCCGGCAGGCCTGATAGAAATCAAGACGCTCATCACGCAGCGGTCCATCGAGGCTTTCCTCCAGCCCTCGGTAGTGATCCTGTGCACGTTGCACCTCGTCGAGAAACGCCAGGAACCCCGTAAAGTCGACAGTTTTCATGCCGTCCTCGGTGTCCGGGGTGCTGTTCAGGTAGGGCCAACCGTCGGCTGATTGGTCGGGGTTGTGCTTCAGGAGCTTTTCCTGGATCTTGAACAGCTGTTGGCTGATCTCGTGGCTCAACAGTTCTTTGGCACGATGCTCGAATTCGACGAGTGCCCCCGTGATCTTCTCCTCGTCGTCCAAGGCGTATTCGTTGCGAAGTCGTTGAAGCTCCCCCCAGTGAATCTCACGCAGCGCCTTAGGTTGGCGGCTTCGCGTCTTGCTAGGGAGCGTCAGAACGCGGGCTCCGTCCAGCCCATCCGCGAGATTCTCCCAAGCATCTACGAAGCGACCTGAGATATGCCCCCATGGATTGAGATAGAAATCCTCCGAGGGATCCTCACCCATGCTCGGATTCCAGGCGAATTCGCCGTTTTCCTCCGACCAATTGGTCTCGAGCGCATCGACCATCCAATTGTGCAGGTCGCCCCAGGCCCACAAGTCCCCGTCCTCGTTGCGTTCCGGCAGATTCGCCCACCAGTCTTGGCCGACCGACTGGTGATAGTTTGCCCACACCAAATGGCCGAGAAGATCCAAGAGCGCAGTGTCGAAATGGCCCGCAAGGGCGTTGATCGGTTTGGGCGACCGTTTCCGTTTGCCGGTGCCGAGTTTGTTGGTCAGATCGTCCCAGCTCTGGATTTCCTCCAAGAGATCATCCATGGCCTTGAATTCGAAGTTCTCATACGCGTGGCTCCACGCGGAGACGTGCTCGGCGAGATGGTCCTTGATCTTGTCCTCGACGAGTTGTTGGCACTGCCGGTTGAGCGCCGTTTGATCGCTCGGATCGCGCAGGAAGTAGTCACTGTCTTCCGCGAGCCAGTACAGCAGGTCCGCCCACAGTTGGGCCTGCTCCTCGAGAAACTCGTGCGTGACGCACTTTGGAATCGTCGCTACTTGGCCGGATGATCGACGCCTTGACGGCGTACGCGACTTGGCTTTCGTCGCACTCGTCCTCGGTGTCAGGTTGAGCTTGCCACGCCTGGCTTTTCGTTTCGTCGCCTTCGGCGCCTCGGCGCCCAGAGTTTGGCCGGCGGGTCGTTTTCCCCCGCCGGCGATTTCCTGCGGCGGTCTGATGAAGAACGGCGACGGCCCGACGGCCAGGCGTTCACTGGGCGCAACCAATTCCGATATACCCCAATTGCCCGTCGCGTCCAGGGTCTTGGCGATTGTCCGTAGCAGTCGCGTACCCCCGCCGCGACGGATGATCGTGCGCACATCGGCGTCGAACTGCTGGAGTGCGCCGGGTGACCAATAGGCGGAACCCTCGAGCGCCTCGGTCAGGGACATTGCCGGCGAGCCTTCGTCCTCCGGCTCGATCAGGTCTTCAAGCTGTCGTACCCAGTGGGCGATCGACTGGCCCGAGACGCCATCGGGGACGTCAGTCTCCAGTTTTGCGAGATCCTCGATGAGTTTGGTCAGGCCGCGGCGCACCTCCTTTGCGGTGCTCGTCAGCAGCAAGGTGTCGAACTCGCCCGGTCCGCCCTCCGTGAAGACAATGATGTCCGAGTAGTTCTCGTAGACCTTGCGCACTAGGTTCTTGAACCGCTCCGCACCAAATGACTCGTTGGTATGCACGGCGTTTGGGCCAAGGATATGCCTCGCCTTGAGGCTCTTGAAAAACAGCGCGTCGAGTTTGACGCGATTCAGCGACTCGTGCCCCGCGACGAACGAGTTGATCCACGCCAACACGTCGTCGTCGGCCCCTCCGCAGTTTTCGGTGTAGGCCTCATTGAGCTTGCCATGAAAGTCGATCCACTCCTGTCGTTGTGCAAGCAGGACTTCGGCAAGATCCGGGATCTTGTTCCCGTCGTTCCACACGCACTGGTCGAGCGCGGTGCTGAAGTCTCCAACCGACTTGCCGATGCCCACCTTGTACGTCGCAAGACCGTCCAGCGAGGTGATTGCCCGCGCCGCCTCACCGTCACTCTCGATCATTCGGGTGTAGCGACTCTCGACGTCGCCACAGCCTTTCCAGATTCGAACCCACTGGTTGAAGGCGGCCGTCGTGTTGCCCTCTTCGAGCGAAGCGAGGCCCGCATAGTATTTGTACGCATGGCCTATCGCTTCCTTCACCGTTGCCTTCGGGGCGAATGCACGCGCCAATTCGCCCGTGTCCTCGCGTAGGAGCAGCGCCGCCGGGTTGCGGCCATCGCGAAGGTGAGTGAAATAATTGGACACTTGGTCGACATAGCCCGCCTTGTTCGCGATCGAAGAATCGTTCTTCTGCACCAGCCGGTACATCATCTCGAACGAATCGTTCCTGACGACGGCGGAGAATCCCGATTCCTTGTTCGCGCACGCCAGCCAGCCCAGATACGCCCGAAGTGCGTCGCGGTAGATCTCGTCGTCGGCACCGAGCGGCTTGCCCGATCGCAGCGCGATTTCCACTTCGCGCAGGGTCTCGGCGATGACCATGTTCTCGATGAGCCAGCCGTGAATCCTCCAAAGGTGGTCGATCGGTCCGCGCCAACTCGCTGGAAATGCGAGCATGGTGGCGGCTAGTCGATGCTCCGTGAGATTCTCGATATCCCCGTCAACCTCGGTGGCGCGTTTCAAAGCGATCTCGGCCGGGACGCGGACCTCGGCCTGTAGGACGATCTCGCCCGCCCGATCACGCGGTGTTCCGATGACCTTGCTAAAGCTGTACAGGCTCAGTGCGAACACGGAAAACAAGACGACGGCCAGGCCCGCGCCGCCGATTTTGAGGAGCTTGGCGAGCTTGCGGTTCCGGACGACTTCGTTTTCGTTGCGAAACACGAGCCCGTGCTCGGGGATGGCCTTCTTGAGCAGGACGTCCTTGATGAAGTGCGGGCGCTTGTTCGGGTATAGATCGAGCGGCGGAAACTGGCTGGCGGCTTCTTCTCCCAGGCGCTCGGTCAGGTGTTTGAGAATCAGCGATCCCTCTTGGGTCGCACTCGTAAAGTACACGCCGCGGAAGATGAGGTTCTTGATCGCCCGCGATTTCTTCTTGAGGAGCGGGAACAGCGTCCGCACGTAGATCTTGAGCGGTTCGAGCATCTCCCGGAACTCCTCCGGGAAACCGAACGACAGACCGAGATCGATCTCGTCGGAATCATCGTTGAGGCGTCGAAGCCGCAATTCGTTCAGGCGTGCGTACAGGCCGCCGAAGTCGTCATGGAAACCCTCGGGGTCGTACGGCTCGTTGAACTCGCCCGGCCGCGACCAACCGAACATCTGGTTCTTGATCGTGATGTCACGCTCGGCGCGGTCGAAATACTGCATGAAACCGAGGATCTTGTCGCACTTGGTGACGATCAGATACGTCGCGAAGGTGACCCCGAGTTTGGTCTGAAGGTCGCGCAGTCGCTCGAGGGACGTGTTCGCGTCCTGCTCGTGCTTTTCCGGCGAGTCCTCGAGAAGATGGTCGGCGGAGATGCACAGAATCGCGCCGTTGATCGGGTAGCCCTTTCGTCCCTTCTCGATCGTGCTTAGAAACGCCTGCCACTCTCGCCGATCGGAATCATCCTGAGGATCGCACAGGCGCCCGGCCATGTCGATGAAAATCGCGTCTTCGCTGAACCACCAGTTGTAGTTCAGGGTTCCGAGCTGGTAGCCCTCCGGTTTTCCGGTCGAGAAGGTAAGGCCGCCCTCGTTGATCAGGCGGGTCTTCCCACATCCCGGCGCACCCATCACGATGTACCACGGCAACTCGTAGATGTTGAGCCCGACGTTCTTCTTCATGTCCTTGATGGCACCGAAGAACTTGTCGTTGTTGGCCTTGATGGCCGCGCCGACGTCGATCGAAACGGGTCCGCCCTGCGAACCGTCCGCCATCTCCGCCGCCATCTGCTTGGAGCGTTTGCCTTTTCCCCGGCCGAAGATTTTGGAGATGATGAACCCGAGCAGCGCCAGCACGCCGACGATGACCAACAGGGCGATGATCACATAAAAGATCGGCTTGCCCTTGAACAGGGTCCTCTGCAGCAGGTAGATGACGCCGACCGGCGAGCCGATTCCCGCCATCATGACCAGCGAACGGACCTGGGGCGGCAGGCCCTTGAACATCTTGATCAGTTTTTTCATTGGTCGGTCCTCGTCTGTCGCGCCCCAAGCGGGCTGTCACTCCCGGTGCGGTGCATCAGTCGCTTGAAGCGGATTCCGGCGCCTCGTCGATTTCCGTCGCCACGGCTTGTGTTTCCAGCGTCGTCGCGCTCTTTGAAATGTCGCCGACCGCCATGCGCCACGCGAATTGCGACACGCCCAACCACATCGCGAACACGGCGAAAAACGTCACCAGGACAACGGTCAGCGTGAGGCCGAGATTGTAATCAACCTTGACCTCCTGATTGTGGCGGTATGCGTCGGGGAACATCTCCTTGCTCCGCGTCGTGCTGTATGCCGGCAATCGGGCGAAGAGTCGACGCGTGTAGTCAGCCAATTCCTGCGGGCGGTCGTGATATTGCCCCTTGAACCCGAGCCGTAGGCACGTGAAATAGAGGCTGAGCAGCTCGGCGAGCTCATGGCGATCACCGCGTTCCCGGCGTTCCGCGACGTCGAACTCCCGTTGCATTTCGTCGCAATCGGTGAAGAACTTTTCGCCGCCGAGCGCCTGGGCGTGATCGAGTATCTGCGGATCGATCTCGAAGGGTTTGTCGAACCAGAAGTTCCGACC
>JADFHG010000156.1 GCA_022567365.1 Planctomycetota bacterium
GATCACCTAACGTTTCCAGGAATGGAGATTGTCCGAAATGACTTGGTTGGTTCAATCTTTCTTAGCGACTCAGAGGGACAAGAGAACCTGACCATCCTCAATTGCAACCGGCAGCCACTTGAGGAGACGCTCGGCGTGGACTTAATTTACTACAACCACGAGTTCGACTCGTTTGTACTCGTCCAGTACAAACGCATGGTGAGCGGAGACAACGGCGTGCCGCAATACCGACCCGATAACGACGCCAGCCACGCGAAGGAACTTCAGCGAATGCTCGATGCCGAGGAGGCACTGCGGAGGATCGGACAGACCTCGCAGACAGTCACGAACACGTTTCGATTGTGCTATCACCCGTTTTTCATGAAACTCTGTGAGGCCAAGGCCAAAGCTGCTTTGGATCCCGGACTTGTTAAGGGAATGTATATTCCGCTAGAACTATGGCGACGGCTACTTGAATCTCCGGATACAAAGGGCCCTCGAGGCGGCATTGTCATGAGTTGGAAAAACTGCAAGCGCCGGTTGAACAACACCGAATTCACCAACCTGCTTCGTCGTGGTTGGATTGGCTCAGCAGCCGGCCAATCCAAATGCCTCAGCGAGATTATTGAACAAGTGCTCGCAAGCGGCCGCATGCTCGTGCTGGCGGCGACGAGCGCCGATCAGTCGTCACTCGACTACCGGCGCGACGGCTTCGGCCGCTTCGCCGCCGAGGACGATCCGGGCGGAGCGACCTAGATGCGCCGGGTGGCATGGCCCACGCTTGCGTGGCCATGCGAATCGCGTGGGCCACTGCGCGCGAGTCGGGCTTCCCATCTTGCATCGCGATCTCGTCGCGTTGCTTTGCAGAGGATGTCGAGATTGCCTCCAGCAGCCAATGCTGTGTATCTGGACGTATCGAGAACCGCTGCGTCTTGAAGCATGAGAGGGTCAGGGCGTGCGGGTGTCCGACCGACGCCCGAAGCACCATGCCCGCGCTTCGCTTGGGCATGCCACGCGCCCGCCGGGCATCAGCAGGTCTCACGCCCCATCTCTTCGGCGTGCCTCCTGCCGAACATGATGGCTCCGCAGCCCACCGACAGAAGCGTCATCACGATCAGACCCCACGTTGTCGTGGTCGGTATGGGTGGACCCCCTTCGACGCTGATCTCCACCGCATCGACGTAGAAGTTCGTGAAGTTGAAGCCCCCGGCGCCTTGGGCGGTGCTCTCGAAACTCAACACGTGGGTGCCGCCGTCGGCGAACGAGCTGATATCGACGGCGACCTCGGTCCAGGGGTGGTACGCGTTCATTTCCGATTCCAGCACGGTGAAGACCTCCACACCGTCGATCTTCACGGTCAGAAAATCGGTCCCGTTGCCGTTGGCCTGTGTGATGTCCAGTTGGAAAATCAGTGTCGCGGTCCCGGTTGCAATCGTGACCTCTTGTGAAAGCATGCCGATCTCCAGGACCGGGGAACCGCCGAACCACGCCCACCAATCCCCTTCGAAGGGCTTGCCGAAAAATGTGCCGCACTGCATCGTGTTGCATATGGGCGACCCGAAGTTGGTCGAGGATTCGTCCCAGACCGGGCTCGGTGACCCCAGCTCAAAACCCCCATCGGCGACGATCTGAGCATGCGCGGTCAGGTTGAAAGAAAAGGCCACGAATGCCGACGCAATGAGTGAATTTCTGAACATGATCGTTCCCCCTCCAGGCACTTGGTCGGCGGTTCAGTTCGTCCAAGTGCCGATTCGTTTCAGTTAGTCAAGTCGTCGGATCCGCCGCCCGCATCCTATGGCGTCGCCGATCGTCGCGACATCCCACCTACATTTCCCGTTTATCGAACCTCAAACGGCCATCGTACCCAAACGCGACTCTCGATTCAAACGAAACGGCCTCCTGCGCCGGGATTCGCGCCTGTTGGGCCGCTCCACCGCGGCAATCTTGCTCCAGCCGCCTCCGGCGCGGGGTCGCTCGCGGTTCGGCGGATCGACCAACCGGTCTGCGAACTCTGCGGTCCGACCGACGACGAAATCCACATCGTCGAGGACGCTCCCCAATGACTGCAAATGATCAGAGCCCCAAGCGCAAGCGCGGGGTGCTTGCGCCGTCGGACGACCAACCCGTCGCCCCGTCGCTTACGCTCCGGGCTCTGATTGCTTTGACTTCGCCCGCGTGGTATACACGGGCGACGCGTCGTTCGTAGCATTGATCGTTTTGGGAAACACCAATGACCGACCAGCAAGCTGCCATTGCCAGACACTTTGCCGACCGATTCCTCCACGCCATTCGTGAAAAGAATGCGCCCGTCTGCGTCGGCCTCGATCCGGCCATCGAAAGGCTGCCCAAGGCACTGCTGGCAAAACACGCGGTCGATCCCGGTGACACACACGGGTCCGCCGCCGTCGCGGCCATCCACGAATTCTGCCGCGAGGTTATCGACGTTGTCGCGCCGCACGTCCCGGCCGTGAAGATCAACATCGCGTTCTTCGAACGTTTTTACGCCGAAGGAGTCCGCGCGTATTCGTCGATCGTGAAGCACGCGAGGGACGCGGGCCTGATCGTCATCGGCGACGTCAAGCGAGCGGATATCGGCCACTCGACGGCCGCATACGCGGACGCCCAGCTATCGGACGCCAGGCCGGGGCGTTTGCCCGACGGAGCCATACCGGACGCGGTCACGGTCAACCCGTACTTCGGGTTCGACGGGATCGAGCCGTTCGTGCGGATCGCCCGCGAACAGGGCAAGGGTCTGTTCGTGCTCGTCCAAACGAGCAATCCGTCGGCTGGCGAGGTTCAGGGGGTCGTGCTCTCCGATGGGACGCAAATGTCCGATCACGTCGGGTCGCTCGTTCAACGTTGGGCATCGGCGGCGGGGCTTGTCGGTTCGAGCGGTTATAGCGCCATCGGCGCGGTCGTCTCGCCGCGCGATCTTCCCTCGACTAAGCGTCTTCGGACGTTGATGCCCAATTGTCTGTTCCTGGTACCGGGTTTCGGGGCGCAGGGTCGAACCGCGGGAGAGGTCGCCGAGTGTTTCAAACCGGACGGGACGGGGGCGATCGTGGCGGCGTCGCGCAGCGTCATCTACGCATATGATGGCGACGCCCACAAACAGGCCGGGGCAAGCGATTGGCGCTGTGCCGTCGAGGCGGGCTGCAAGGAGTTCGTCCGGGCGATTCGGACGGTTCTTTCCGACCGATAGTCGATTCGCCCGCCATTCGATACGGCGTTGTCTCCGCGAGCCAAATGCGTGAGCTTGGACACGGGCAAGCGGTAGCTTGCCCATGGCACCCAACAGTAGGTCCCGTAACCGCTTCCCTTCGGCGCATCGCCGCCCGCGGCGGCGCCTCCCATCGATCAAAGGCGCGTTCGATCGCCGCCCATCCGGGTATTATCGCGCGGCGCTGTTTGCCGCGTCGCTCCCGCCACGTCCGCTATCTCATTCGTTCGATCATGTTGGTGCCAACTGTGTGACACATATCTTCCGGACCGGTCAAAAAGGGACCCACCGTCGCCAAGAAATAATTTGACCAAAATCGCCGTTTGTGAAAGCGAAAACGCGGATGTTTAACATTGCGAACGTCCCACTCTTGCCCTTGCGAAGATTATATTCGACGTTCAATCCGAGTGAGACGTGGATTTCGCCGGCCCCCCGGCGCGCTTACACAAGGATCGCGACAATGGCCTTGACAATTACAAACACGAACGCCCTGACGTTGCTGAACATCCTCAACAAGAACATCGCTGCTCAGAGCAAGTCGCTGACGCAGCTTACCACCGGCAAGCGGATCAACTCCGGCAAGGACGACCCGGCCGGTCTGATCGCGCTGACCTCGCTCAATACGGAACTGACCGCCATCAAGGCCTCCATCGATGCCAACCAGCGGACCGATGCGATCCTGACGGTCGCCGACGACGCGATCGGCGAGATCAGTACGCTCCTGGCCGAGATCAACTCGCTCGTCACTCAATCGACCAGCGAGGCCAACCTCACGGCGTCCGAGATCGCGGCCAACCAGTCGCAGGTCGATGATGCCCTCGCGGCGATCGACCGGATCGTCTCGACGACCAGTTTCAACGGCAAGAAGCTTCTCGACGGTTCGTTTGCCATCCAACACTCCGGTTTCGCGGGCAACGGCGAACTGGAAAACCTGCGAATCTTCTCGCGAAGCCAGTCAACCGCCGATACCGTGCTGACCATTACCCGAGTGGCGTCCGCGCAAACCGCCTCGGCGACGTTTGCATTTGCCGGTGGCGGCGCGGCAACGTCGGGCACGACCCAGGTTGTCATCACGGGTTCGCTGGGCGCGGCCACGATCACCCTCACCAGCGGTCTGACGCAGGCGCAGATCGTCACGACGATTAACGCCGCGAAGGACCAGACCGGAGTATCGGCCATTCAGGAGGCGACGAACGTTCGTCTGAACTCCTCGACGTTCGGCTCTGATGCCTTCGTCAGTATTGAAGTGCTTTCCGGAGGGGTCATAAACGTAAACTCGGGATCTGCGACTTCCGACGGCAGTACAGCCAACGATATCTTGAGCATCGCGAAACAGTCGGGCATTGATGCCAATATCACCGTCAACGGGCAAACCGCCGGTACCGACGGACTGGACGTGAGTTACAGCGCTAACGGGCTGTCGCTCGAATTCACACTCGAATCCGATTTCGGCAGGGGCGCCGTCGCGACCACATCGACGACGTTCACGGTTCTGGCGTCGGGCGGCGCGACGTTCCAGCTCGGTACAACATCGAGGACCCGAGCGACGATCGGCCTCGATTCCCTGTCGACCTTTAGGCTCGGCGGCGGCAACGGCACCGCCCGTCTTTCCGAGCTGAAATCCGGCGGAGCCGTCGATCTGACCAGTGACGTGGCCGGCGCGCTCGATGCGGTTCGCGAAGCGATCGCCGAAGTTGCGGGCGCGCGGGGTCGGCTCGGCGGTTTCCAGAAGTTCCAGGTCGGCAGCGCGATCAACACGCTTCAGAGCCAGCAAACCGGGTTGACCGCGGCCGCTAGCGTGATCGGCGATACCGACTTCGCCGTGGCGACAGCGAACCTCAACCGGGAAACGGTGCTGGTCCAGACGAGTATCGCGCTGCTCGGTGTGGCCAACCAGCAGGCGTCGATGATTCTCTCGCTGCTGTAGACGTTGCGATAATAGCGGTTTCCTGAACCGCAGACCGTGGGGGGTAAAGCAGCGGGTCGGGGGGCGTCGTCCTCCGGCCCGTCTGCTTGCGCGGTGGTCGTCGCGTGCAACAAAATCACGGCGAACGCGCGACCCCGGGGCAACCGTGCGGCCGCGCGGTGCGCAGGCGTAAGCGCGCGGCCTACCGACTCGTCGTCCACCACTGGCGCCACCGAGCCGCCCGCTCGGTTCGAGTGCGGACGACCTCACCGGGTTTCTCGTCGATCGCATGCCCGGTCAGGTATTCGAGGGCCTCCTCGCCGCGCTCGCCGACCACGTGACGGCGAGCGATTTCCGCTTCTACACCAAACGGCACCGCGGTCTCGGTCGCGGCCTCCGCACGCACGTCGTGAAACACCCGTTCGGCGATGAGCCCGCTTTCGGTGAGCCCCTCGAACACGCCGTCGTCATGCACGACGTCGATCAATGCCAAGATTACTTCGTCCGATACGGTTGCGTTTACGGCACCGAGTCCGCGTGCCTCGAGTCGCTCAATCGCCTCCACGCGGACGCCGACGTGCGCATGGTGTCGGACGGCTTGTACGAGAAGGGCCTCCGCGCGTGGCCCGCCGACGGCGGCGATGGCCGAGACGGCGATCATCGCCGTCCGTTCGTCGGCGGTGCCTATCATCTCGAGGAGTGGTTCGATCGCGTCAGCCTGCTCCCGATGTGCCAGGCCCAAAATCGCAAGGCGCCGAACATCGACGTCGGCGTCGTTGCACGCGGCGATGAGCCGCGACAGACCGGCGGCGCTGCTCGTCTGGTGGAGCACCCCCACGCCAAGGGAACGGATGCCGGGATCAAGATGCTCGAGCAGTCGATCGACGGCCGGCACGCCCCGGTTTCCCAGGCTCGCCAGACGATGAAAGTATGCCAGACGGTCCTCGGCGGATTCGACATTCGTGACGCGATATGCCCACCAGTAGGAGCGAATGACGTTGCGCGACAGAATCACGCCTCCCCACACAAGGACCATGGCGACAATGACCGCAGTGGACGAAGACACGCGGCGCCGCGACACGGTCGCTTCGTTGCTGGAGGATGTTCGGGGATCGTCGTACGACATGATCTGCTTCTTCGACGTGAAGCGTGCCCATCGGTTTGGTGAAGCCCGGTACTCCTGCGCATTCCGCGCGGAGGCGGCAGCGTGTGTCAGCGGAATCGATCGATCGCAAACGCCGTGAGCGCGGCCAACTGAAAGAAACACGCCAGGAGAAGGCGCGCCGATGCGATGCCGGACCGATCATCGAGCAATACGACCCCGCCCCAGATCGCCGCTACGATCGCGAACATTTGCAGCAGCGCGCCGAAGAGCCGCAACACGGAGAAATCGTCCTGTCGCGATTGCCGTTGCGCGCGATCAAGCCGGTCGCGGATCTCGGTGAGCAAGCGAACCGCACGATCGTCCTCGCGGTCTTGCAAAGAGCCTCGGTCGCCACGAATCGCCGCTTGCGACGAAGGCTCCGGTGCCTTTGCTCCGGCGGGCAAGACTGTATCGTCCGGGCGTCTCGAGCCGCGCGCCATCGGCGCGTCGGCGCCCTCCGCGCGCGCGACCGGAGGGGTCTTTCCCCCGCGTGCCACCACCGCCACCGCCTCGCTGATGTTGCTTACTCGAAACGTCGCGACACTGCGTCCCTTGCCGTTCGCATCGCCGCCGTCACCCACCAGAATGGTTCGGCATCCGGCGCGGTGGCCTGCCTCCATATCGCGTCTCGAGTCGCCGATCATCCACGACCGCCTGAGGTCCAAGTCGTGTTCCTTCGCCGCACGCACCAGCATGCCGGGGTTCGGCTTGCGCAGATCCGAATCCTTGCGATACGCTTCCACGACGGCCTCGCTCCCGGGCAGGAACGGACAGTAGTACGCGGCGTCGATGGTCGCGTCCTCTTCGGCGAGGAGCGATTCGAGCCGCTGGTGGACCAGAGAAAGCGTCGCCTCGCTGAACAAACCCCGCGCGACGCCCGACTGGTTCGACGCGACGATGACCATGTGGCCCTGCTCGCGCAAACCACGGATCGCCTCCGCGGCGCCGGGAAGCAACCGCACCTTGTCCGGATCATCGATGTAACCCGGATCCTCGATGATGGTGTTGTCGCGATCAAGAAAGACGGCGGTTCGTTTCATCACTCATTGTGTCCTCGCGAGACCGTCCACTACGGCTTGCCGAAAAAGCGGCAGCATGATCTCGTGGTGTCCGATGATCTCGTGTCCGTGACCCTCCTTGACCGGGCGCGTAATGACGTTGGCACGCGGTCGGTAGTGGCGGATCATATCGAAGTTCGCCGTGACCATGGCGTCCAGGTTCGCCCCGAGGTTCCGGGCAACCGAAACCGCCTTGAGGAAGATTTCGGGCAGGATCACCGCCGATCCGATGTTCAACCAGACGCCGCCGGTCTCCGTGCCGTCAGCCGCGCCGAGATCGCTCACGACGTCGCAGATCAGTCGAAAGTCGTACATCGACGCCGTTCCGATCGCGGCGGCGTCCATGGCGTGCGACACGTGAATCGTGTCCGTGCCGAGTGCCACGTGTACGGTCGCCGGGATTCCGGCGGCATGCGCCGCCGCGAAGATGCTGTCTTCGCGATGCGGAGCCTCTTGTTCGCAAAGCAATCGTCCCACGGCGTCGCCGAGGCCGGTCGCCGCTTTCGCGGCCATTGAAAC
>JADFHG010000157.1 GCA_022567365.1 Planctomycetota bacterium
GTTCTCCGCCACGAACGAGCCCGTGGATAATCTCCCGGACGACCTATTCCTCGATAGCAACAGCGTGACCGCCAGCATCGGACTCGCCGGCTCCGGTCTTATCGGACCCGGGCAGGAGGATGAGATCGAGTTCCCTTGTACCGAGGATCTCGTCCTGGGCACGCTGGGCGGGACGTTTCTTGACGACGAGAGTGGCGAGACCCAAGGGACGGGCGACCAGCGATGGTCCGAAGAGGGTCCGCAATTCAGTTGCGGCGCCACCATCGTGTTCGAGTATTCAACAATAGGCGATGCGTTCGTGACGCAGCTCAAACTCGAGTAGCGCGCCGCACGAAATCGATCAGGCGAGGATTCAGGACGCGAGGGACAACCGCGTGATACGACGCCAGCATTCGGCTGCGCTGAGACACTTGATCGGTGCGGCCGGCACGGTGATGCGGCTACTGATCGTGATTTGTGCATCCGGGGTGTTGCTCGAGCCGATTGCCGTCGCAGGGCCGCCCGGTGAACTTTCGTCGGCCATCGAGGCGTACTTCGGCGCAGCGGATTCCGAATCGCGTGCCCGCCGTCTCCTGGAGATTACCGATCTAGCGGGCGGTGAACTGGATGTCGTAGTTGCAGCGCTGCGCGAAATACACGTCTGGCCGGAGTTGGGCGACGCGGTGGGAACCATCGGTATCGATCCGTTGCGAGGGTCCACGCCGGCGTGGACCTACCATCTTCCAGACGATTATGATTGCCGGTTGCCTCACCCGCTGATTGTTTGCCTTCCGAGCCACGATGGGATCGACGGGCGCTTGACGATATCCATGGCGCTCGCCGATCTCGATCACCTCGCCGACGGATTCGTGTTGGTCGCGCCGCACCAGGCGCTTACCGATCGTCGAGGATTGTCGGCGTCCGCCGAGGACTCGTTGCACGGATTCTCGAGCGCCGTTCGGCGGCGCATTCACATCGACTCGGAGCGGGTCTTTCTCTATGGCATCGATCGCGGTGCTGACGAGGCTTGGCATCTAGCGCTCACGCATTCATCGACGTTCGCCGGAATGATCGTCCACGGCGGTCGGCCCATCGTGGAATATCCCAGGCAAGTTCTGCCGTTCCTGCTCGAGAACCTGCGCGGTCTGAGCATCTTTAGCACTTGGGCGGCCGCGGACCCCAACTCAGCGGAGCCGCGGAGCCGCCTGACGGCCGCCAACAACCGCGCGGTGATCGACTGGGCGCGCCAAGTCGGTTTGTCGATTGACGGAATTGAACTGCGCCCCGGCGGCAACCGGCGGACCGGCGGCGCCATTGACGAGGATGGCGCCGTGGCGGATGGTCGCCGCGCGGTCCTCGCCGCCCGCCGCGACCGTTTGGAAAGCGTGGTCGCGCGCTGGTTTCGCCGTCCCCACGAGGGTGACGTCGGGTGGCTCCGACAGCTTCGATTCGGGGGCGAGGTTTGGGACGCGGATCAGACCTCGATCGCGGTGGCCCCCGGTGCGGATCGCGACACCGTGATCGCCGACCGCGTGAAGGAGCGGATGGCCTATCTCGGGGGACGCGTCGAAGGCAACGTCATCAGGATCGAAACCCGAAAATGTGGACGTATCGAGATTCGTCTCCGGGTTGGCATTATCGATTTTTCCAAGCCGCTCGAAGTCTATTGCAACGGGCGGCGGCGATATCGGCGAATCGTCGTCCCCTCAATCGCGACGTTGCTCGAGACGGCGCAAGAGAGCTGGGAATTCCGGCACCCGGTCGTCGCCCGCCTGTCCATTTCAATCAAGTCGGATGCCGCCGGCAAGGTAGGATCGGGCGGCTGACCGCGCCGTCGCCTGGTTGCGGACGGCGCGCCAAACCGTATAGTCGCGGCGCCATGGCACAACTCCGATACCTCAGCGACGACGGGCGTCTAATGACGATGGCGATCGAAGCGGATCCGTTTCTCATCGGACGGGCCGGTTCGTGTCAGCTCACCTTTCAGAACGATACGATTTCGCGCGAGCACGTGCGTATCGAGAAGGAGGAGGACGGTCGCTTTCGCATTCGCGACCTCGGCAGCCGCAACAAGACCCACGTCAACGGCCAACTCATCACCGAGACGCTGCTGAGCAGCGGCGATATGATCCGTGCCGGGGCCTGCGTCATGGAGTTTCTCGATGACACGATGACCCGAGACAAGCTGTCGCTCGAGTTCCTCACCCCCGATCGCAACGAGCCGCCCGACGTCGAATGGATCAAGATCAAGGCTCCCCTAAGCTTGACCGTTGTGCAACTCGAGGCGATCGCCCGCGTCGGGTGCGACCTGGGCGTGACCTCGCGACCGGAAGACATCGCGAACGTGGCGCTCGGTCGGATCCTGGTGGACTTTCAGGCCGACCGGGGATTCATCGCACTGCGCGGCGATCGCAAGAGGGATCTGCGTCCGGTCGCCCACCGATCACTACAGCGGCAGGAAGGTGATTCCCTGAGCCCGGTCAGCCAGAGCTTCGTCTTCGCCGCGCTGCTGCAATCGGTCGCCGGTCGATATCCGACGTCCGCGGGCGGAATCGACCCCAAAGCCGGTTACGCGGCATGCGGGCTCGTCGCCCCGCTGACCTATCGGGGCGACGTCGTCGGAGTCATCTACATCGACCGTCCGTCGGCGAAGAAGCCCTTTCCGGCCGGTGCGACCCAACAGATCCTGGGCTGCGGCGTCCACCTGGGCGCTCTCATGGCCGAAGCGGCGCGCAAGCTCGTCGACGCGGCGACACGGGAAAGCAGCGCTTGGCTGTCCACACTGCGGCGCGCCCAGACCGCCATGAGCGCAGAAGTAACGGGGAGTGACACTTTCACCGTCGCGACCAAGCACTATCCCGGCAAGTGGCGCTGCGGGGACTTCTGCGACGTCGTGCATATCGACGAACATCGTCTTTGTGCCGTTCTCGTTGATGGGGGAGGGCACGGGGTCGCGGGGCTCGCGCAAGCCGCCGCGATTCGCGCCGGTATCCGCGGAGCGCTCGCCGTCTCCGAAGACGCGCTCATGGACCCCGAGGTCATGCTCGGCGCGCTCAACCGTCTTATCGCGGCGTCGCGAGGGCGGCAGGTCGTGCCCTGCAACTACGTCGCGATCGATCTATCGACCGGACGACTCATCTACGCGAACGCCGGCGGCATGCCCCCACTGCTCATGGTCGCACCGGGCCGGCTGGTGACACTCGACCAATCCACACTCGTGCTCGGTGTCGATCCCGACTATAGCTACACGGTCACGCGCGCGGAACTGCCCGAAAAGTTCCGCCTGGTCATGCATTCCGACGGTCTCAGCGAGGCGACAAACGGATCCGGCGAGGCCCTTGGCGATCAGCGTCTCCACGAGGTACTGCTCAAGCAAGAGACCTTCGCGACGCCGAACGACGTGATCTTGCAGATCGACGCGGCGTGGCAAAACCACCTCGCCGGCGCCGAGCCGGACGACGACGCCACCGTGCTGGTGATCGGACGGGAGTAGGATCGCGGTAGCCTCGGTAGCCCCGCCAGCGGCGGTGCGCCGTGCGGCAGGTGCCGTCGCTTCGAGGTCGCAACGGGCGTCATCCCTCCACGCCGGTCTTGACGCGGTATGCCGCTCGAACCCAATCCGCGGGCGCGTCGATGTCCGGATGGACCTGGGCCGCCCGTTGGAGCCAACGCTCGGCGTCCGACCGGGGATCACCCCATCCAACGAGAACCTCCAGGGCGTCGCGCTGCGAAGCGGTAAGGCGATCGGCACGCGCCGGCGCGTCGGCCTCCGGCGGAAGCGCGAGGTCGGTCAGCTTGCCCTTGAGCGTGGCGATGATGAGCTCGGCCGCCCGCTTGCCCACGCCGGGCAAGCGAACCAGGGCGCGTCCATCCGCCGATTCGATCCACGATGCGATTCGGCGGACCGGTTCGGCGAGGGCCTTGAGGGCCTTTCTCGCCCCGATGCCCTTCACCCCGACGAACCGCGTGAAAAAGAGCTTGTCTTCGGCGTGGAGGAACCCCACGAGGCGCGGCACGAGGTTGCCCGAACCCGGGTTGCCTTCGATAAACTCGATGGTATGAAGGGTGATCTCGCGACCACGGTACGTCGCGAGTTCGCCGAGGGCGAACCTCGGCACGAGCACTTCGCGCCCCACGCCGCCGGTCTCGACCACGATCGATTCTTCCGCAACGTCGGTGAGCTTTCCCGTCAGCCGGACGATCACGTCTGAACCTCCGACACGCGGCACTTGTGTACGTCCGCCACGCAACAGAGCGCGATGGCGAGGGCGTCCGCCATATCCTCGGAAGCGGGCGGGTGTTCGAGTTGCAACGCCGCTTTGATGGACCGCTGCACCTGAGACTTCGTCGCTCGACCGTTGCCGCATAGAAAACGCTTTACCTGAGTCGCACCGTAGTCGCGAACGTCGATGCCCTTCCTCGCGGCCGCGCAGATAATGACGCCGCGGGCGTGTGCCATCAGGACGGCCGTCCGCGGGTGGGCATAATGGGTGTAGAGCTGCTCGACGGCGACAATGTCGGGAGCGTGCTCCTCGAGGATGTCCGAAACGTCGCGGTCGAGATCAACGAGTCTACGGCTCATCGAAAGGTTCACGTCGAACCGGCAAGCGCCGGCGTCAAGGATCCGGGGGGGCTCCCGATCGGTCCGGAGCACGGCATAACCCGTTACGGCCAAGCCTGGATCAATCCCACATACGATGATGTCCATCCGCGTACGATGCCTCCGTGCGTCTACGACGGTGGCGAGCGTATCGCGCGCGGGCGTAAGAGGCAATCAAACACCCGTTCGGGTGCGTCCGGTTCGACGAGCGTGGTCGGGGTTTCGTGTGGGCAAGTTGTGTTGCGGGCGATCGGAGCGGACGGGCGAGGTGGGCGGGTGCTCCACCCTCGAGCGTCGCTAAAGCGTTCCGCACCCGCGGCTTGACCAATGCAGGCACCACCCCTCACTTACAGTGGGGGTTCGCATAAGAGTGCGTCCTAAAAGCCCCTCCCTCACGGTCGGGGTTCGGAAAGAACCGGGGTGCCCGCCGGTTTTAGGACGCACTCTAAGAGGCCATCGGCACCAATCACGAAACTGGATCATTTCCCGATTTCGCGTGCCGGATCCATCAGTATTCCCAACGCATCAAACAGCGAGAGATCGCGCGGGCTTCAAGCCCGCGGCTCAGGGCACAGAAGCGGGAAATGCCCTACGCCCGGACCGGCACCCGTTTCCGACGGGCGAGGATGGCGCCGCCCGCGAGGAGCAGCGACAGGGTCAGCGCGATCATGCCCCATTCGGTGACAGTCGGGATGGGCTCGACGACTTCGAAGATGAGGATCCCGTTCTCCAGGCACTCGGTGCACGGCAAGCACACCTTGGCGTTCTTTTCGCGCCTGACCTCGTCGTCGGGCAGTAGCCCCGTCGTCAAGAGCCCTCCTTCGGCGTCCCCTGGGGTGAATTCGGAGTTCTTGATCAAGTCCAAGGTGTACAGACCTGGAATGATGGGAACCTGAACCTCGATGATCGCGTAGGTCGTGGCGACAGTCGGCAGGGTCATCAGCGGGAAATTGGGGGCCGGAACGACCTCGACCGTCGGTTTCGGGAACGTAGGATCGACCACATAGTCAGCCGAATCGACTCCGGGAAACGCGGATGGGTCGAAGGTAAAGCTGAGGAAAGTAAACCCTGCCGGTGTGTCCGAGGTGTCGAGCCGGACGAACTTGAGATCAGGGATGTCGCCAAAGGGACCGCATTCGACACCGGCACCGTTTGGTGGAGGCGAGATCGGATCGTGTCGCACCTTGACTCTCAGCGTCACCGTTGAGCCGGCCGGAACTGTCGTGCCGTCTTCCGACTCGACGATGATCTCCCCGTTCGATTCATCTTGGGCGAGCGTGTCGGGCGCTGCGACCGCCGTGACCGCAATCACAAACACCGTTGATAGGGCAAATCTAGACATGGCTTCTATACCTCCTATTGCTGTGCCGCAATCAGAACGGATCAATCGATCCCATGGCGCGACGCACCGTTGTCGGTCCGATAATGCCAAGCGGCGCGACACTCGCACGTATTGCGGTCCTGTCCCGGCGTGGCGGCAAGCCCCGACTTCGACGGGTGCATTCTACGCCCATGAGATCGAAAAAACAAGGCAAATGTGAACTGAAATCGCAACCCCGACCAAGGGGGGTCAAGGCCACATCCGTCGGCCCGGCCGATGGTAGTCCTACGGCTCGCTAACCCGCCGACCGCCGGCCCCGGTCAATCCGACGGATTGAGAGCCTCGAGCTTCGCTTGGTATCGGCGGACCTTGTCCGGCTCGCCGGTGGCGGTGAACAGCTTGATCATGTAGCGGCACGCCCGCTCTAGTACACCCGCGTGCATATGCAACTTGTCCTCGACGATCGGGAAGTTTTCCGTCAAAAGGCGCTTGGCTTCCTCGAGTTTGCCGGCTCCGGTGAGACAACCGCCGAGGCTCAGTCGCGCGTACGCTGATTGTTTGTGCGACTTGCCGAGATCGCCCTCCCGCAGCGTCACGGCCTCTCGAAGCACCGGTTCGGCGCGATCCACGGCCCCGGTCGTGGTGAGCTGTTGTCCATACATCACCAACATCCGAGGCAGTTGTCCGCCGCCCTGGTCCTTGGTGGAGCGGAATAACTTGATCGATCGTTTGTAGCGCTCGTTCGCGTCCTTCCGCAGCCGCACGACGAGCCCGGCGTCGCCGTCGCCACGCTCCACGTCGTCGGCGCGCAAGGCGAGCGTTCGCGCCAGGTTTCCCATGGCCCGCCCCTGCTGGATTCGGGCGGCGTCCGACTCGTTCTCCGGCAGGTTTTCGAACACCGACACCGCCTCATGGTAATAGCGGGCGGCCTCTTCGTATCGCTTCTGCCGTAGCAGTACCGTGGCCAAGTTATTGGCCGTTTTGGCGACCGCCGAGTGATTCCGCCCGTACCACGTCCGCTCCATGTCAAGGGCCTTCGTGAAGACTTCGACGGCCTCCTCGGGTTTCCCCAAATAGCCCAACATCGAACCGAGATTGACCATGGTGTTGGCAAGATCGGGGTGGACTTGGTCGCCGAATGCGGCGCGCTGGATCGCGATCGCACGCCGGAGTAGGGGCTCGGCCTTCTCGTACTCGCCCAGGTCGTAATAGACGCTTCCCAGTTTGTCGAGCGACTCGGCGACATCGACGTGATTCGGGCCGAGAAGGTCTTCACGCATCGCGAGCGCGTTCAAGTGAAGCGACTCGGCCTCTTCGAGTTCACCCTGTTCGTACTTGGCAACGCCGAGATGATCCAACGCTTCGGCGACATCCTTGTGCTTGGGTCCGAAGACGCTCTTGCGAATGGCGAGCGCCCGTCTTATTTCCGTATCCGCCTCGGGGTATCGCCCCTGGGCGAGGAAGACCCGACCGAGGGCGAGCCTGGTCGTCGCGACGTCGGGATGGTCCTTGTCGAGGATCGCCTCCCTGGTGGCGAGGGCGAGGCCAAGCTGCTTTTCGGCGGCGCTGTGTTCTTCGATGTTGGAGTACAGGGTGGCGACGAGATGGCGCATCGAGGCCTGCGCGCGCGGTCGCCCCGCGAACTCGGTCTCTACGCGTTTTGCGGACTCGTTGGCCAGGTACTTGAGGGATACCCCTGGTCCCTTCCCGGAAACCGTCTCGAGAATGGCGAAGAACTCCGGCAGCTCGCGACTGTTGAAGTCCCGCTCGTCCTGCAGCGCTCCAACGGCGGCGCGCTCGGCCGCCGCGGCGCTCTCATACATGAACGTCATCGTCGTGCCGAATGCGACCCCGAGCACGAGAAACGCGGCGGCGGTGAACGCGGGCGCCTTGTATCGCCGCAGCGTTTTGCGCAT
>JADFHG010000158.1 GCA_022567365.1 Planctomycetota bacterium
GGCGACGTAAACATCGCCGCGCGAATCCAAGGCCAGCGACGTCGCAAAATTTTGGGCCGCCGGAGTGTCCAACGCGACCCACAGTCGCGCACCGTCGGAATTGCGATACTTGATTGTGGTTATATGGTGGAATTGGCCTTCGGTGAAACCCGTGACATAGACATTGTCTTGGGAGTCGATGATCAGGTCGACCGCGATGTCAGTACTCGAGTGATAACGATCGAGCCAGAGTTGAGCGCCGTCCGAACCGCGGTACTTGATCGTCGCAAAGTCCGGGAACGCGGTGGCCGAGTTGGAGGGGCCGGTCACGAAAATATCACCGTTTGAATCGAGAGCGATATCGACGGCGATATCATGTGCGAACAAGAAGGGGCCGGGGCCGTTGTAGCGCGCGGTCCAGAGGACGTTGCCCAGGCTGTCCATCTTGAACGTGTAGAAGTCTCTCTGATCAACCCAGGACTGGCCGGTGACATAGATGTTTCCTGCATCATCGGTTGTCAAGGCGTTGGGGATATCAACACTGCCACCCGGATCGTGTTGCATGGTCCCGATGATCGAACCGTCCGATGCGTCGTACTTGATGACGAGAAAGACGCCCTGGCTTTGGCCGAGCACAAGGATGTCGCCGGCGCTGTCTATGGTGATGCCCTTACCAATATCAACATTCTGGGAGGGGCCGTCGTAGGTGACGGACCAGACCAACGTGCCGTCGGGCGCGTACTTGACCGTCAGGATGTCGCGGTCTGCCAGGCCCAGGCCGATAGTGCTGTTGACGTACACGGCCCCTTCGCTGTCGGTGACCACGCCAACGGGGACCTTGAACCCAAAGTAAAAGCCGTCCACCCCGGCGTGCAGCGCGTCCCACTCGGGTATGAGCTCCGCCGAAGCGGGATAGGCCAAGACCAGTGGCAGCAAGGCCCCCGCAAGTCGGGCGACCGCTCGCTTCACATGGGGTCGTCCCCCAAGAGCCGTCCGGTGTTTCGTGGTCATTAGATACCGCTCCATATTCAAGTGCACGGATCGTCAATCAAACCTACAGCCCGGTGTACGCCAACTGGAACGCGCCGTGATCGAAGAGGTCGACGTCGCCGTCGGCGTCGAAATCAAAGGTTGCACAGTCAGGCGGCACGCCGGCCCCGGGGCCGGTGACGCAATCCAACAACGCCGAGAAATCGTCAAGGTCCACATCGCCGTCACCATCGACATCACCCGGGAGGATGCTGCTGAAGGGATTCTCGGCCAGAACCACCGAGCCGTCAGCGCGGGCGTAGGCGAATCGTCCACCGTCGGACGAAAAGACGACCGCGTTCACCGCGAGGTCGAGACGGCCTGTTTCGTCGGTGTACGTTTGAAGCAGTGTCCCATCGGCGAAATCCCAGAGCCGTATCGTGGCATCCGCGCCCGTGGAGACCACCACGCTGTCGTCCGGTGAAATATCGGCGTCCGTGACCCCGGCGGTGTGACCGGTCAACGTCCGCAAGAGCGCTCCGTCCTTTGCCGACCAAACCTTGAGCAATCCATCCGCCCCTGCCGACAGGAGCAGGCTGCCGTCGGAATTGAAGTCCACCGCGCTGACGATTCCGCTGTGAGCGTTGTTGATAAGCAGCACGGTAAGACCGGTCGCGGGATCAAGCAGTCTGATCTTCTGCACCTCGGCTACGGCCAATCTCGATCCGTCAGGCGAGTACTCGAGATCGAGCACCTGCCCGGTCGTGATCTCATTGATGAGTCCGCCGTCGGGCATGCTCCAGAAGCGGACGGAGCCGCCTGTGAACTTCCCCGTCGCAAGGACGGAACCGTCGGGTGAAAAATCCAGCCCCGGAATCGAGGTGAGGCCGCCATGCAGCAGCTCGAGAATCAGCACACTATCGGAGACGCGCCAAACCCTGATATTACCGTCGGAGTCACTGCCGCCGCCGGCGACGAGCGTACCGTCCGGCGAAAACGCGACCGACGACAGCCCGTCACTGTTTATGGTGTAATGGAGGTCGTGTGTTTGACTGCCGTCTTGCGCATCCCAAATCCGCACGGCACTGTCGAAGAAGGTCGCGGCCGAGGCGACCATGCCTCCGTCGGCCGAGATAGCGACAGCCTTTGCGGCGCTGGTGTGCGCGACAAACTGGTTGACAAGTGAACCGTCCGGAAAGCCGAAAATCGCCCAGGCATTCGGACCGGTGGGGCTGAGGTGGGTGGCGAGGAGGGTCTTGCCGTCCGGAGCGATCCTGGACCGGCCTGCCGTCGGAATGTGGTTGATCTGCATTCCATCGGAGACCCTGAAGACCCACGCCCCGGCCGTGAACCTCGCCGACGCGACAAATTGACCGTCGGGGCTGAAATCGCAGCCGGTGGCGTTCCCGCCTCCGGCGCCTCCCATGGTCATGGAACGAATCAGCCCGCCGGTTTGCGGGTTCCACAGCTTGATTGACGGAGCGTTCGATCCGCCGGCGCTGGCCAGCAACGAACTGTCGGGGGAGAACCTCAGACTGACGCCAAAAGTGTCATGCGCGTTGGGAATCACTTGCGCCAGCGACCAGTCGCTGACGTTCCACAAGCGGATCGAACGGTCGCTCGAAATGGACGCGATCAGATTCCCGTCGGCTGAGAAGTCGATTTGGTTGATCGCGTCCGTATGGCCGGTGAGCGTTTGAACAAACTGTCCGGTGAGGGCATCCCGCACGGTCACTTTGTTGTCGAAACCGCCGAAAGCAATCATGCTGCTGTCGGATGAGAAGGTCACCGCACTCATCGCGACCCCGACATTGATCGTGAGGAGTTCTTCGCCGGTGTTCGGGTTCCACACGCGTACGGTGCCGTCCCAACTGCAGGATCCGATGTACTGTCCATCCGGCGACCAGGCGACGGCTCTCACCCACTGGCTGTGTCCATGAAGCGTTTCGAGAAGGTGGCCGTCACTGAACCGCCAGACCTTGACGGTCTTGTCGTCGCCGGCGGTGACAAACCGCGCGGCGTCCGGTGAGTACGCGGCGTCATTTGTGCCGAGGGAATGCCCACCGCGCATCCACACCGTTTCGGGGCGACCCTCGGCAAAGACCGTCGCGGAAGTCAACGTCAGAAAGCCTGCAAGAACCGTGTACGCAATGCATTGTTGTCGCGTGGGAAACATGTGCTTGTCCATTTGAATCTGTTTCAGCATCGTTCACTTCCTGTCGTACGGCGGCAAGACCGAGTTGCGGGTGCCGACACTGCCGCTGCTGTTGAAGCCGGGCAGCGGGTGCGCCATCCGCCGACTCGGCGGTAGCCTCGGTCTCCCGCTTCGTTCCGGCCTTGCAGACGGCTGAGGAGATGCACTGCAAGTATGAACAATGTGTTGCTTGTCACCCTGCACCGCCCGTGAACGCCAATTGTAAGACACCGCAATCCACGAGATCGACGTTGTTGTCGCCGTCGAGATCGAACGTTGCACAGTCAGGCAGCGCGCCTTCGCCCGGGCCGGTAACGCAATCCAACAACGCCGCGAAGTCGAAAAGATCTACATCGCCCTCACGATCACTTCGGCAGCAGCCGGTGGAAGAAGGCACCGAAGCGTTCTTCGCCCCACCCAATGGGCAAACGCCGTGCCAACAGCCGCCGACCGCTGCCGACCGCGGTTGAAAGCCCGCGAAGCGGGTTACGAGAAGAGCAAGGCGTCGTTTCACTTTGCGACAATGCCCCCAACCGCGCGTATACTCGCAGTGTGCGGTATCCTCAAACTTCCCCCTCTTTCGCTTGATACGGACCATGGTCCCGACTCATCTCAGGCTGAATGGGTTTAGAACGACCCAATTCACATCACGGGCGCTGCTCTTGGCGTACTCAGCCGCATCCTTGTTGAACCCCAACCCTCGAGTCTCGGGCGATGCAAGTCTCGTCAGGCACGAAGTACTCTCCCCGCGCTTCGGTGGATGAGCCACCGCACATTCGGCCGGGCGCTTCGGGCCCCTACTCGGCGGCGAATCGTCCGGGAAAAGCTGGCGCCGAGTCCGAGACGCACCGATCTCGGCGCACAACTACCTCGCCACGGACCGGCCCGACGGCGGATCTCGCCGCGTACGCAACCCGCTAGGATATTCGGATCCCAACCGCCGCGGACCCACACAGACCGCGAGGATTGGACCCCTCATATTCACCATCAGGCATCACGAGAAAGCTGGTATAATCGCGCAAGGAAAGACGTTGTTTCTCGGTGGATTATTCCGGAATCGCCCATGACCAAGTCTTCTGCGGTGACGAAAGCGCTCGCAAAGCTGGACCGCGGCGACCCAAACGCTGCGCAGGAGTTGTTGCCCCTTGTATATGAGGAGCTGCGAAGCCTGGCCAAGCGATACTTCCGCGCTCAAAGCCGTGATCATACGCTGCAACCGACCGCGCTGGTTCATGAGGCGTACGCACGCTTGGCGGGTGGTACTTCGGAGAATTGGAAGAATCGCGCACACTTTCTGGCCGTAGCCGCACAGGCCATGAGACAGATTCTCGTCGACCACGCCCGCAAACGCCGCACGACCAAGCGCGGTGGCGACCAACCGAAGTTTTCCCTCGACGACGCCCGGGATCAGGTTCTAGTAGAGGACCAACGCCTGATCGCCCTCGACGAAGCGCTGGAGCGTTTGGGCGACCTCGATCCTCTACGCCGGCGGATCGTCGAGTTGCGCTTCTTCGGAGGGCTGACCGTCAAGGAAGCAGCCCACGTCCTCGACGTATCGCCCCGCTCGGTGGACAGCGGGTGGAGCTTCGCCAAAGCTTGGCTCCACCGCGAGATGACAAGGGAGGGATGAATTGCGTTCCGACAAATGGCACCGTGTCCGCGAGCTGTTCGAGAGCGTGTGCGACCTCGACTCGAAGGAGCGGGCGGCGCGGCTCGACGAAGCCTGCGACGGCGATGCGGAATTGCGCGCGGAGATCGAGTCGCTGATCCATGCCCACCACGACGTGCCCGGTTTCTTCCAAACCCCCGGCATGGGCTCGGCAGCCGAGTGGTTTCCGGCCGAGGACGCCGCCTCTCGGGTCGGCGAGCAAGTCGGTGCCTACCGCCTTGAGCGTCTCATCGCCTCCGGAGGAATGGGCACCGTTTATGAAGCGGTGCGCACTGACGGCGAATACGAGAAGACCGTCGCTATCAAACTGATCAATCCCGGGATGGTTTCGCGGGACATGCTCCGACGATTTCGTATCGAACGCCAGGCGCTGGCCAAGCTGGACCACCCCTACATCGGGCGTTTGCTCGACGGGGGAGTGGCTAGCGACGATGCGCCCTATCTGGTCATGGAGTACATTGACGGAGTGCCAATCGATGTCCACTGCGACGCAGCGCGGTTCACTCTCCCAAAGCGGCTCGAGCTATTCCGCAAAGTGTGCATGGCGGTGCATTATGCCCATCAACGACTGGTCGTTCATCGGGACATCAAGCCCACCAATATCCTGGTCATGCCCGACGGGACACCGAAGCTGTTGGACTTCGGGATCGCAAAGATCCTTCAGACCGACCTTGCCGGACGCGGTGCGGACGTGACCACTACAAGGGTCCGATCGTTCACGCCCGACGTTGCCAGCCCGGAACAGATTCGCGGCGACGTGGTCACCACGGCGGTCGATATCTACTCGCTCGGGGTCGTGCTCTACACACTTCTGGCCGGACACAGACCCTATTGTTTGGACAACCGCACGTTGAGCGAGATCGAGAAGATCGTGTGCGAGCAGATTCCGCCAAGACCCAGCACGGCCGTGGTTCACACCGAGGACGTTCTCGGATGCGACGGTCAGATCCGAAGGACCATCGACCCGGTCACCGTCAGTACCGCCCGCGGCACCACCCCGCTGAGGCTCCGTCGCCGCCTACGCGGTGAACTCGACAACATCGTCATGATGGCCATGCGACAGGAGCCCCAGCGCCGCTATGGTTCCGCCGAACAGTTTGCCAATGACATCGATTGCTACCTCCGGGGTATGCCGATCGCCGCCGGGCGGGACACGATTCGTTATCGCTTCGCCAAGCTCGTCAAGCGGAACAAGATCGCGACGGCGGCCACGGCGGTGGCCGTTCTTTCCGTCGTTGTTGGACTGATATCGACCACCTGGCAAGCCCGAGAAGCACACATCCAGCGCGACATCGCGCAAGCCAATCAGTTTCGGGCCGAAAAGGTGTCTGAGTTTCTGACCGATCTGTTCGCCGTGTCCGATCCCGACAAAGCTCCGGGCGAGATGCCCACGGCCCGAGATCTGCTCGACGAAGGCGCCCGGCGCATCGACACCGAGTTGGCGGACGAACCGATTGTCCGCGCCGGACTCATGCAAACTATGGGCGTCGCCTTTATGAACCTCGGCGTCTATGACCGCGCCGAGACACTTCTGCAAGAGACACTCACGATCGTACGGCGCGAGCTGGGACCGGTGCACCACCATATCACAACCGCCTTGATCGATCTCGCGCTAGTGCGCACCAAAACGGGGGATTACGAGTCGGCCGAAGCACTGGAACGCGAAGCGCTCACCATGCTCCGCTCGATCTATGGCGAGACGCACGAAGCGATCGCGCAATGCTTTAACAATCTGGGAACGCTGCTTCACCGAACGGGCAAGCTGGACGAAGCGGAACCGCTTCTCCGTGA
Organism: Planctomycetota bacterium; assembly: GCA_022567365.1. Classification (GTDB taxonomy): domain Bacteria; phylum Planctomycetota; class Phycisphaerae; order UBA1845; family UBA1845; genus JADFHG01. The sequence goes on from JADFHG010000158.1 coordinate 6,603, forward strand.
CGCGCTGGACATGCGAAAGGAGCTACTCGGCGACGACGATCCCAAGACCGCCACCACTCGCAACAACCTGGCCGGTGTCCTCTTCTCGACTGGGGATTACGACGGCGCCGAAGCGTTGCTCCGCGAGGCGCTGGCGGCGAGTCGGAAGGCACTTGGCGACGAGCATCCGGGTGTCGCCACAACGCTTGGCAACCTGGCACTGGTGCTACACGCCAACGGCGACCTGGACACGGCGGAGAAATACCATCAACAAGCATTGGAGATCCGGCGTCGGGTGTTGGGTGACCGGCATGTGGACGTGGCCAACTCCTACAACAACCTCGGCGGAATCAACGTCGATCGGGGCGACTATGCCGCCGCCGAAAAATATTTCAGAAAGGCCCTCCCCATCCTTCGAGCCGTCCACGACGACCAACACCCCGCAGTCACCCGGCAACGGGCCAATCTCGCTCTCGTGCTTCTCTACCGCGGCAAACACGCCGAGGCCGAACGACTGCTGACCGAGGCACTCGAGATGGCCAGCAACTCCCTGCCCGATGATCACCCTGAGGTCGCGGCCATGCGAGCTCTTCTCGCAGAGTTGCTGGTGGACACCGGCCGAGCCCAAGAGGCCGAGCAGCCGCTTCGTCTCGCCATGAGAATCATCGAGGAGAACTTCTCCCCGCAACATTGGCGCGCGACCGGCGCCAAGGGTGCGTACGGACGATGCCTGAGCGCTTTGCAGCGGTTCGACGAGGCGGAACCCTTGTTGCTGGAATGCTATCGGATCACGCTCGAAACCGACGGCGAGAACCACCCGCGCACGCGGCGTGCCGCCCGTGCCGTCATCAAACATTACAACGACCGGGGCCAACCCGAACGGGCTGACCAATGGCGCGCCGCGCCCGGTCGCTAGTACAGTGTTTCATATGTCCTACGACTATGATTCTCCTCCGAGCCGCGGGCTTCAGCCCGCGCGGTGCCACGAAATTGCGTACCCGTTGCGGTAGTTGCAACTCCGCGCAGGCTGAAGCCTGCGGCTCAGGTCGTCGCGGAACTCACGAAACACGGCACTAGTACCGCGTTTCATAAATAGTACGACTATTCTGGCGCTCCGGCGAGGCTGTGCCGATGACTGATAGATGGAATAGGAATGGCAGCAATGAGAACATGGAGGTTCCATCATGCCCGTTGCCCCGG
>JADFHG010000159.1 GCA_022567365.1 Planctomycetota bacterium
GGGCTGCGACGAGAGGAAGTCGCGGAATAGGCGTTCGACGCCGTGGGCGTCCTGGGGTGTGGCGGCCTTTTTGCCATCGGTGGTGACATCGCCCGAGAGACGGACGACCTTGTCCACGAGTTGGCCGCCCCGATAGAGCGCCCATTCGTTGCCGTCGGTGTAGAGGATGTTTGGAATGGCCGAGAAGCGCTTGAACTGGTCTCGGTTGTGGCCCTTGAATCGCTTGGCGGTCGCGCCGACGCCGGGGGCCTTGAGTTCGACGTAACCGGCGAGGAGCTTGTTGAGATGGAGGGCGTAATCGGGGCGTCCGAGACGGTCGGGCAGGGGCGTTTCGCCCGTGCAAACGCAGTTCCAGCCCAGGGCTCGGGCCACGCTCCCCATGAAGTTTTCAAACGGCCCGCGCACCTGGTCTTCGGGTTCGCCGGCCGTCAATTGCGTCATCTTGGCGGTCACGGCGACGGCGAAGTCTTGCAGGGCGTCGTGGATCGACCCGATCTCGTTCATCCTCACAGTGCCTACCGACCGTGCGTGTGCATCAAGCCTCGCAGGACACTCCCTGGGGACGAGATGATAGATGCGGCGTTGCTTGCATCTCGAGGTCTTGGAGTTGATCGGGCATTGCCTTCGCGAACGTCATTCGCTCGAGGGTCTCGCGCAAGGAACGGAGGTCGTCCAAGAAGCGTTTCCGTTTCTCTTGGATAAGCTGCTCGGCGCGGGAACGGTAGTATTCGATCCCGCTAAGCAGGTTCTCCTTGAACTCCCGGAAGTACTTCGGAGCACGGGTCGACAAATCCAGCGAGTATTTCTCGAACTCCTTGCGGAGTTCGTCGATGTAGATCGCGAGTTCGCGAATGAACACGTGCGGGCGATCAGGGTTGGTCAAGAGGGACAGCCGTCCATAAATGTGGCTGACCATTTCCTGCAGCGTCGCGAGCTTCGAGAAATTCACGATGTTGGGGCCACAGCAGACGATCGGCTGGGCAGTGGGGTCGATACCTTTCTTGAGGAGCGCCGTACCACCAACCTCATGGCAGACGCATGACTTTGAGAGTATGGACTCCCGCACCACGGGAAGCTGCTTGGCCGAGTAGCCTTCTTCCGCGAGGTGTTCCAGCTTGCGCTTCTGGTAGGCGCGGGAGGCGTGACAGATCGGAAGGTCGGTGAACTCCGTATTGGACACGAGGTAGCCCTTCGGGCACGGGCTGCCTGGTTTGCCTTCGCGAATCCGTTTTTGTCGCGACTGATCGCTGCCCGAATCTCGCAGCGCCCAGAAGGGGATGCCCAAGGGAGAGTGATCGCTGAGATGCACGTCGCGGTCCGTGGCGTCCAAGAGTTTCCGCAGATGAACGTCATCGACGTTGGTGACCTCGGGTACCAAGAGGAACGGGGTGGCCCAACCAGTGCCGTCCAGACGGTAGTACTGCAACAGGAGGTCGTTCTCCGCGGCGGTGCCGATCCCGCCCTGAGCCGTGATTCGCACGCCTAGAGGCGTGTCGCTGGTAGACCGACCGGTGGCCGCGCGGGCTTGGTTGTAGATGGTGTGCAACGATGCCTGTAGTTCATCTCTATGGTGCTTGAACTCTTCCATGATGGGACCCATCAACAGCCCGTTGGTGGGGAAGGCGTGGCCGCCGCAATTGAGTCCCGATTCGATGCGATACTCGGAAACCCACAACCCGCGCTTGGCGAGGAATTTTCCCTGCACCTTCGCGGACCGCCAATCGCTGACCTTCAGAATGAACTCTTTCTTGATGACTCCGGACTGGTCCGGGGAAAAGTCGGCGAATTGCGTCGCGTAGGCGTACACGCGATGGTTCATGCCCGCCGAGAAGCAGATGGAAGATGTTAGGGAACTGTTGGCGTACCCGCGCAGGGCGGCCATCGCGTCGGCAAACTCCGGGGGGAGCTTCTTCCCGTGGCGGTAGATGTCTCGATCGAGCTTGGTCATGATGTTCACGTCGATCGATCCCGGGACCGCGAGGCGGCGGAGGTCGTCCTCCAGCTTGGTCTTTTCGGTCGGATCATCCGTCGCCAGCATTCGCCGATAGGCAGCCTTGAGCGGCGCTTCCGGGAGCATCTCGTAGTACCGGGTTATGTCGCTGCCGGCCTCGAACGGCGATGCCTGCAGCGCTTGAACCTGTCGTCGAACCAGTTGGTCCACGAGATCCAGATACGTCGTGATGCGCCGGGCACGCGCGTCTTCGTCACGCTTGGCAATCTCCTCGTACGGTTCGCCCGCAGATTTGCAGTGCAGCTTTCGTACTTGCTCGATGAGGACATCGTCCACCAGGGAGATTACCGATGAAATGCCGTATTTGGCCACCCGGAGCGGGGTATCGATGGTGAATCCCGTGCCCATTACCGGGATGTGAAAAGTATGTCCGTTTCGAGCGGCCAGATCCGCCATATCGCCTTCTCCGAGTACGGCCAAGTGCCGGGGTAGTCACGTGGGTTGCCTATCAGTTGCGCCATCGTATGTTAGCTCGGGCGTAACGCAACTTCCGAAGGAATCCTAATGTGCCTCGGAGTCCGTGGCAGCTCCGGCCGAGCCAGGCCCCCGCCGAGCCTGTTTCCGGAAAGCCGACCGGGCGGGAACGGACCATCGTGAACCGCGTGCGGACGCCGGCAACACCTTTCGGAATGTTTCGTCCAGGATAACGTCCCGGCTCGGCGGGGGCCTCGCCCTGACAGTTGAGCGGGCCTCCCAGCGTGGCTCGGCGGAAGCCTTGCCGGACATCGCTGATGGTCGTATCATCCCTCAGGCACTCCAGGCGGCCGGCGGATCCTCGATGAACTTGACACGGGGGGGGTCCGCGCGTTAAAAGGCCGGGCTCGATTGTGCCGTGATCTTACGGCGGATGCGGGGTTTCCAACCGTTGGCACGGGGTCTCGAGGATGATTCGTGTAACCAATCTCACCAAGCGCTTTGGCAGGCTCGTCGCCGTGGACAACATATCGTTCCACGTCGAGCGTGGGGACGTCGTGGGCTTTCTCGGTCCCAACGGAGCGGGCAAGAGCACGACCATCCGCGTGCTGACGTGCTACCATCCGGCATCGAGCGGATCGGCCACCATCGGCGGTCTCGATGTCTTTACCGATTCCATGGAGGTGCGCAACCGTCTCGGTTACCTGCCGGAAACGACCCCGCTCTACCCGGAGATGCGCGTCCGCGAGTACCTTAACTTTCGCGGCAAGCTGCGGCGGATGTCGCGTTCGGATCGCCAGGGGGCGATCAGACGCGTGACCGAGCGGTGTTGGATGGGGGAGTTTATCGATCGCCCGATCGGGCAGCTTTCCAGGGGTATGCGGCAACGGGTCGGTCTCGCCGACGCAATCATGCACGAACCCGACGTGCTGATTCTCGACGAACCGACGGCAGGCCTCGACCCCGCGCAAATCCGCGAAACGCGCAACCTCATCAAGGAACTCGGCGAGCGACACACGATCTTGATCAGCTCGCATATCCTCCATGAAGTCGAACAGGTCTGCGCCCGGATTATTATCATCGCCGGTGGCAAGATCGTCGCGAGCGGCACCGTTGATGAGCTCCGCGAGCACATCGCAGGTCGAGGCCGTGTGATCGCCGAGATCCGCGGCCCGGACGAGAAGGAACTCGAAACAAAGATGCGCGGTCTCCCCGGTGTCGATCGTATCGAGCTATCCGCGGTCAACGGCTGGACGCGCTTGGCGTTGGAGACGAAACCCGACCACGACATTCGCGAGGAGCTGTATCGGCTCACCAGCGAGAGCGGATGGTCATTGCGCGAGATCCGGCGTGAAGGGGCGACGCTGGAGGACTTCTTCATCCAGGTCACCGCCGAGCAACACGCCAAACAGGCGGAGGCGGCGCGGGCGTAGTGTTGCGACACACCTCAGTCGATGGCTTATCCGAGCCGCGCCCGTCAGGAAGCGGTTTTCTGGAGTATCAACTACCCTTGTCGCTCCGCTCCCTCATGGTCGCGGTTCGGTTCAGCCAAACCGATCAAATCACGTGCGTCGGACCAGTAGTTTGGCCGGCGAAGTGGGCGGGTCCGCCGATCACGCCGGGCGGTCTCGGATGTTCCTTGGTTTTCGATATCACCGACGGAGAGGACCATGCGTAACGTAGCGACATTGGTGCAGCGCGAGCTGGGCGCCTACTTTCTCTCGCCGATCGCGTACGCGCTGCTCGTGATCTTCCTGGTCCTGACGGGCTGGGCGTTTTCCGGTGGGACGTTTCACCAGGGCGGGGATGCGTCGCTTCGCGGCCTGCTCGAGCTAAGCCCGCTCATCCTGCTGTGCCTGATTCCCTTCCTGACCATGCGTCTGATCAGCGAGGAGTTTCGCAGCGGTACGATCGAAACGCTCATGACCGTGCCCGTGTCCGACGTCGACGTCGTGCTCGGCAAGTTTCTGGGGGCGGTGGCGTTCTTCGTGGTATTGCTTCTCGGCACGGTGCCCTATCCGATCATCCTCTCGATGTATGGACCCGTCGATCCCAAACTACTGTTGTGCCACTACGTTGGCCTGCTGCTGTTGGGATCGCTCTACATTTCCGTCGGGCTCTTCTTCAGCGCGTGGACGAAGCACCAGCTCATCGCGGGGATGCTCAGCGTGGTCGTGCTCGCCGTGATGACGTACCTCACCCGGTCGATCGCCGATCACGTGGAGGGCTGGCCCAAAGCCGTGCTTCAGCAGCTTTCCGTGTTCAGCCACTTTGGTGATTTCGTCCGCGGTCTGATCGACTTCAACCACGTGGTTTTCTTCGTGACCATGACCGCCCTGTTTCTGTTCCTCTCGGTCAAGGTTTTGGAGGTGCGCCGATGGCGATAGAAAAAAGGGACAGCAAGAAAGCCGCGCGGGGCACCGTCAAAAGACGGCTGCTCATGGGGACCAACGTCGCCGTGTCGATCGCGCTTCTGGTCGGCGTGGTGACCGTCATTCAGGTGCTCGCGTTCAGCTTTCCGATCCGCCTGGACATGACATCGAGCGGCGTCAACAGCCTCGGCGAGGGCACCGAGAACATGCTGGCCGCTCTGGACACCAACGTCCGCATCACGTCGCTCTATTTCGAGACCGACCGCGAGACCGAAGAGCAGGCCGGATACCGCCAATCGGTCGCCGACCTAATCGCCCTTTACGAGGCCACGAACCGCACCAGAGTCTCCACGAGATGGATCAATCCGCTCAAGGACCACGACAAATACAAGGCGCTCATTACCGATCTCCGCAAGAAGGGAAAGTTTCAGAAGGAACTCGCCGAGTGTCAGGATCGTTTGGATGCCTTTACGAAGAGCGATGGTCTCAGCGATCATCTGACGAGTCTTCTCGAGGCCGAAAAAGAGTCGGCGGCAGCAATCGCCGCGTCACCGGTCAGCCCGGCGGACCGTTTCGTCGCTCAGATCGAGGACGCATGCGGGCAGTTGATCGACGATCTGCGGGTGCGGCACGACCGGATCGAGGATCTTGCCGCGACGGCCGACTTCCGCACCGAGACGGGTATCAACGAAGTCTCCCAGGTGTACCGCACGGTCAAGAACACGCTCGACGCGGTGATAAAAGAGGGTGCGGCGGCGGCGGCGGCCGATGCGTCGATCACCCCATCGACGAAGGCGTTCCTCGAGGAAGCCGCGGATCGCTACGCGGACGCCCTCGCGCGGATCGAAGCCGAGCAAACGTCGATTCAGGAGATGGGCGCGTCCGAGTTCGACGATTTCCTTTCGCAGATCGGCCCGACGTCGAACGCGATCGTCGTCGAGACGGACGACGACGCTATGGTCGTCGATCATTTTTCCGTATGGCGGTCAGCCAACCCGAGATCGCCGGTGAAGAACTTCAACGGTGAACAGAAGCTCACCGCCGCCATACTTCGCGCGACCCATACCGAGCAAACGGCCGTCGTATTCGTGCGCTACGGCGGCGCGCCGCTCTTTTTCGGCATGCCGGGACGACCGCCGGCCCAGTATTCGAGGATGAAACAGCAGCTCGAGGATGCCAACTTCGTCGTCGTGGAGTGGCACCTCAAGACGACCACGACGCGCCCCGAGATCGACCCCGAGCCGACCAAGACGATCTATGTCGTGCTCGCGCCGACGCCGACGGACCCGATGGCCCAGATGAGGCAGCAGCTACCCGAGCCGCCGTTTACGGGCAAGCATCGAACGGCCGTGCTCAAAGCCGTCAAGGAGAGCGGTCGAGCGATGTTTCTCGCGGGGTGGATGTCGATTACGCCCATGGCACTCCTATCGGCCCCGTACGAGTTCGCCGATCACCTTTCGAAGGAGTGGGGCATCGAGGTCGACTCGGATCGACTGCTGCTTCGCTCCGTCAGCGTGTCGCCGGGCAAATACCGCCCGGCCGGTGGCACGCTGCCGGCGTGGACGGCTGCGATGGACGTCGAAGTGTCGGACCATGACATTATGTATGGTGCGCAGGCTCGGCAGGTCTTCCTCCCATGGTGTACCCCGCTGACCATCAGTGCCGATGCGCCCGAGGGCGTGGACGTCGAAACGCTCATTACGCAGCCGAGGAAGGACGGTGTGTGGGCGGTCAAGGATCCGATCAAATATCTGGAGTCCGTGCGCCGCGACGGGTACGTCACCAGGCTCGAGGACGCGACGGACGGTCCGTTCGATTTGGCGCTTGCGGCCAAAAGGGGTGATGACAAGATCGTCGTGGTTTCGTCGCGCGAATTCGCGACCGACGCGATCGCGTTCCGTAGCCAGTTGGTGGTGCAGGGGGGCGGGCTCGCCATCCGGTCGGTCAGCCCCGGCAACATCACGTTATTGATCAACTCGCTTCATTGGCTAAACGACAACAGTGAATTCATGAACCTTGGCAAACCGCTCGAACCCGCGGTTCTGTCGATCGAGGATCCGGCGACCGAAACGACGGTCGCCTGGTTGACGATCGGCGTTTGGCCCGGACTGGCGAGCCTCTGCGGGGTCGCGGTCTGGTGGGTGCGACGGAGATGATCACGCAATGAACTTCAAGACCACGCTGTTTCTTGCGGCCGCCTTCATCGGTGTGTTGGGCGGCTATTTCGTGTTTCGACCGGATCCGTCGGCCACACCGGAGGCGGAGGCCGCCGTTGACGCGCCGAGTCTCGAACAGAAGCTGATCGACGAGGAATTGTCCGACGTCGTCAAGGTCGTCTGCCGGAAGAAGGACGGTCCCGAGTGGGTCTTCGAGAGCGCCAAGGATGAGGCGGCCGGTGCTCGCGCGACGTGGCGCATGACCGCACCGGTGGATATGGCGGTCAAGTCATACGACGTGGAACGGTTCGGTCGGGATCTGAAACGGATCAAATACGACGTCAGTTATGGGCCGGGCGATTCCGGAGCACCCTCTCCGCGGGAGGCGGGTCTCGATCCGCCCGTGGCGACGATCACGCTGACGGATAAGGACGACAAGACGGTTACGGTCGAGATCGGCAAAGAGCGTGCTTCGCGGGAAACCTACGTCCGTCGCGCGGGATCGGACCGAATCTGCGTCGCCAAGATGGGTCTTGCCACCATCATCAAGGAAAAGCTCCTGGACTATCGCGATCAGCAGGTCTGGAAGTTCGACGCGGCCGACGTAACCCGGATCGAGATTGAAGATCGCCGGGACGCGGCGAACCCCATCTCATACGTGTTCGCCAAGGACGGGGCGGAGTGGCTCATGGAGGCGCCCGCCTCGGCCCGAGCGACCGACAAGGTCGGAAAGATGGTCTCCGAGATCGCACGTCTTCGTGCCATCAAATGGCATGACGATCGGAACGAGAAGCTCCCCATGTAAGGACTGAAACC
>JADFHG010000160.1 GCA_022567365.1 Planctomycetota bacterium
CGAACTTGAAGTAGTCGGTAAAGCGTGGGTCGCCGATCTCGTCCCCGACCGCTTTGGCGATGAGTGCGAGGATGGTCAGGTCGTCCTTCGAATCGAAGACAGGCTTGATGCCGCCCTTCCAAATCTGGAGAAAAGGGTTCGAGCAGGAGGCGGTAATCTCGAGACCCTCAAACTCGACCCAACTGTTGGCGGGTAATCCGATGTCCGCGTATTGCACGGACGCCGTCACGACGATGTCCTGGGCGATGATCATTTCGATCTTCGGATTCACGTTCTTGAACATGTCGTACGCGTGCTTGGCGTTGTTGAACAAGTTGACGTTGTTGAAGTGCAAGGTCTTCGTGGGCGTGGGCATATGCGTCTGCCCGGTGAACACCTTCCGACCGTATTTCGGGGTTTCGACAATCAGCGGTCGGTCACCATGATTCCAATAGGCCGGTTCCTCGCCCTTGCAACACTTGCGCAACTTGACGGCCTTCCCGTGGGCATTCGGATCGAGGTTCGGGTTGAACGGATCCTCGGCGACCCAGCCCTTGAAGCCGGGACCGGTCTCCTTGCTGCCCTGGAAAAGCGCTGCCTTGTAGTTGCCCGCCCAGCCGTGAACGCCTGCGCCTTTCTTCCCGATATTGCCGGTAAGCATGATGGGAAGATACGCTGCACGGTTGGACTCGGTGGCATGGAACCAGTGGTTGATCCCTTCCCCCTGGTGGATAGCGACCGGGCCACCGTCTTGGGTGGTTTCCCATATGTCGCGAGCCAGCCGCTCGATCAACGCCTTGGGCGAATGAGTAATCTCGGCGACCGAGTCGAGGTCGTAATCCTTCAGGTGTACGCGGTACATGGACCAGAGGGTTTGGACCTCGACGGTGCTACCGTCGGTCAGTGTGACGGTCCACGTGCCGTCGAGCACGGGGTCTATCCCCTTTCGCACGATACGCTTACCGATGTCGTCGCGCGTGATCGCCACCAGTTTGTTCGTCTCGGCATCCCATACCACGCGATCACCGATCTTCGCGTGCTGGTCGGCCGTGAGGCCTTGCAATTTGTAGCTCGGACCGTCTTTGGCAAGGCTGCTCTTGTAGTTCGGAAACACCTCATCCGCGCGCAGGCGCGCGAGCGTGTCCGTCCGCACAAGCAACGGAAAGTCCGTAAACTGCTTGACAAAGGCCTCGTCGTACCATTTGTTGTCGATCATATGGCGTGTGACGCCGAGCCAAAGAGCGGCGTCGGTTTGCGGGCGAATCGGGATCCAGTAGTCGGCCTTCGTGCTCGGCGCGCCGTATTCGGGTGCGATGACGACAATCCGCCCGCCGCGCTCCATGCATTCGATGAACCAGTGTGAGTCGGTCATCTTGTTCTCGACCAGGTTCTTGCCGTTCATGATGATCAGCTTGCTGAACCGCAGGTCGTTGAAATCGCAGTCGCTGTTTTGCAGGCCGTGAACCCAGGGCTGCCCGGGCGTTTGGTCGCCGTGCCAAGTGTAGTTGCTCCAGTTGCGACCACCGCGCGCCTCGTCGGGTCCCACACCTCGGACGTGCGAATCCAGGAGGGCCATGGAGTTGTTCAGCCGGTACATACCATACTTGCCGATTACACCGAGGAGGCCCATGCCCCCGCGCATCTTGAACGTCCGCGTCCCGGCGCCGCCCATTTCAGTGATCATTTCCTCGGGGTATCCCTGCTTGCGTAGCTTCTTCGCACCTGCTTCACCGCTGTAGCGTTTGGCGGTGGCCACGTACGCCTTCGCAATGTAGGGGAATACGTCGTCCCACGCGATACGAACGTGAACGTCCGTTCCCCGGCTGTCGAACTTGTACTTCGTGCGGTTGTCGTTCTCGTCGAGATCGGGGAAGCCCGCGTCGGCCCATTCCTTCCATCCCTTGCGGATGATCGGATGTTTCAAGCGATATGGCCCATAGACCAGACGATGAAAGGTGTAACCTTTGGCGCACTGCCTCGGGTTCCAGTTGGGCGTCGCCTTGTTGCCGTAGATGTCGGCGTAGGTCTGGTAGTTGTACTCCGACCCCATCCGGGTGATGATACCGTTGCGCGTATAGGCAAGAACGCGGCAAGCGTGCGTGTCGTTGGGTGAACATACCCAACTGAATGTGCCGTCGTAACGGTACTGATCGCGATAGATCTTTTCCCAATCGCGGGCCGGGTAGTATGCGAGCGGGTTGGTGATGTCGTCGCGAAAAGCCAGCGACCTCAAAGGCCAAGCCAACCCCGTAGCCGCGCCAACGGCGAGCCCCGTGGTCTTCAGGAAGTCGCGCCTCGATGTTCCGGTGACATTCTGAACCATGATTACACCTTTGTTCTCGTGCCGTGCTCCGACTACTCAATGACCAACTTCTGCCAGATACTGATGTTCTTCTTGCCGTCGCGGTCGCCCGCGCTTCCGTTCCAAATTGCAAACGATACGGGCAGGTAATCACCCGGCTTGAACATGCGCTCGTCGCCGTGGCCATCTTTCGCGGATAGAGTCATGGTACGCTGGAGTTGAACGTGCCAAAGGCCACGCTCGTATACGGCCTGCCCTTTGACGAGTTGTAGGTTCGCGGGTTTGCCCGATAGCGTTCCGGGTCCGCGTGCGACCAAACATTCGACCGGGGTATCGAGATTCGGATCCGCTACAAGATTCCCCGCGCCCCAAGCAGTGATGAACTCCGGATCGTGTTTGGTGATGTGCTCGTGCGGCCACTCCGTCACGGACATGTCGACGAGCTGGAATCGCTGCTCGGGATACATGTCGACCGCCCGGTCCGGAAACGCCGCATCCACGTCCTTGTATCCCTCGGCGATGTCTGCCTGCCGATCCGCTTTCCACATCCATATGTTGACGCCGCCATGCTCACCGGTGTCACCCATGTAGAACGGCGGATCGCTCGACAGCGAGAACTGGATCGCGACGGCATCGCGGAACTCGTCGTGGCGGACGGCTCGGTCATCGACGGTTGGATCAATCCATGAAAGACGGATCGCCAGCTCCTCACCGTTGTGCATCGCTTGGACCACGAGGCCTTCGATTCGCTCGTCTTCCCACCAGAGCGGCGTGAGCCCGACGTAGAGTGGGCGGGCCTGCTCCCACGAGGAGTCCATCGGGCCTTCGGGAAGAGGGCATCTTACGCGCGGCGCGACGAACGTCCCCTGTTTGAGTTGCGCTCGCTCTTGTGCGCCTTGCCGCATGAGTGACTGGACGTAATGGATGATATCCCACATCTCGTCGCCGGTATACACGCCCTCCGACGACGGCATGGGCGTTCCCTTCATCCCTTTCCAGATGCGCGCGTAGAGTTGATGCCCTTGCGCGCCGCCCTTGAAGATACCGTTCACGAAAGAGCGCGGTGGGACCGGATAGCCTTCGGCGTCGAACTTTACCTCATCGGCGACCGGCTCACCATCGGCCCCGTGGCAGCTCATGCAATTTTCGAGGTAGAGACGCCGACCACGAAACCAGCGGATTCCATCAAATGAAGGCTCGGGTGGAACGACGAGGGCCGAGCCGGGATTCGTGCGGTCGGCGAGCATCCCCGGTAGGTCGCCGGGATTGATTGTGCCGTCGTCGGCCCATTTCGTAAGCGTCTCTCGCGTCGCATCGACATGAATCTGACGCACGTGCGCGACCAGCGCATCGATGTCCGTCTTCGGCAGGTGTCCCCACGGCGGCATGGCCGATCCGGACATGCCGTTGCTGATGGTCCGGAAGAGGTCGGCATCCGATGGGGACTGATTCTCCGTCATAGACAACTTGAAGTTGCCCTGCTGAAAGTCCCGTGGTCGGGGGTTCATGAGGTAGGCAAACTTGCCGCCGCCGTCGCCATCGTCTCCGTGGCATAATGCGCAGTTCTTGGCGAACAGCTCTTGACCGCGGCTCACGATGGGTTCGCCTTGGCCGGCAGCATCGCCACGTTTGGCGGCGGCGGGAATCGCACCGGATGGGGTGATCGCGACTGGCGACGGAGGCCCTTGGGAATCGATCGTGTCCGAAAGACTGTGCGCGTCGACCGTGGCTTGAGGCCGCGCCTCCGCTCGCGCGCCGTTCCCCGCCCGCGGGGCCTCGCGTTCGGCACTCGACGGGAAAACGCTTGCGGCACAGGCACCCATTGTTGCGGCGCTGAACAGCAAGAGCGCCGCGACCTGTCCGACCGTTACTCCCGACAACCTAGCGGAATCATGTTGGTTCATCGTCGCTTCCTCTTCCTGGACCTGGTGCCGCCAGCGCGCTTGATGCTGACGTCGTGAATCGTGGTGTCCTCGAGAAACTGCGTGTAGGTTTCTTTGACGTGCATCCAAAGTTCGTGTCCGGCGCATGGATCGTCGTCACGGCACACTTCATTACCGAACGGACAAGGCCTACTTGGGCCAAGGACTGACTCGAACGGCTTGAGGATCTCTTCGAGCGAAATCTCCTTGGGGGGACGGGCCATTGCGAAACCACCACCGATGCCCGGTGACGACTCGAGGACGCCGGCCCGAACCAGGCTGCTGAGAATGGTGGAGAGATACTTCGGCGGAATCCCTGCTTCGTTGGCAATGCGTCGGCGCGACACCGGCCACTCATCGAGGTGCCGAACCAGATAGACCATGGCGCGCAGGGCATACTCGCTCGTTCTTGAAAACATACTCGGCTCCGCGCTGTATCGACCATATGTCCATAAGCATGTAGCGAAGTCCGTAATCTGTCAAGAGGAATCTCGACCACTCCCGAAAAAAAAGTCGGCGGCAGCGACGCCCACGGTCGTGCGGCGTGTTCGCCAACACAAATCGAAGGGCGGTCCGCCCGCACGGATCCGACCCCTTATGGTCGAATCTTGTCGGCGCGGTTTCCGGACTTGGCGGACACGAACCGACCTTGGTGATGGCGCCTTGGCCGTTTTGGCAAGAGTCGTGACGAGATTTTGGGGTCGCGGCGTCGATCCGACGCAGATGCTGGACAAGAGGCTCTCCCTTCGATCGCCGGAGAACATTCGTCCAGCCTTCCGCAAGGGAAAAAACGCGGCACTGTACGATCAGCCGCTGGAACGACGAACAGGTCCCGTGGGTGCGCCGCATGAGGGGACAGCGCCTGCGAGTTCCGTAGGGTCCGCTGTGCGGACCTTCCGGTTCATCGCGTCGCCGCAAAGTCGGGTTGGGCGTCCGGGGTTCAAGACGTGCCTCGGAGCGGCCACAAGACTCACGATTCAGCGGATCGATTCGTTGGCAAACCGGTTGGTCGGCAAGAGCCGGCCCTGGGAATCGGCTCAGCCGCCGCGCGCTTTTTTCGACTCCGGCGGTTCGGGAACGAAGGCCAGCGCCCGCGGTGATCGCTCCGGAAGCACCTTGAAGAGCACGACAAGCGACAACAACCCGAAGACGGACATCGAGAGACCGACGAACTGCGAAATCGTGAGACCGAAGGAATCGTGCGGATTGTCGATGCGGATCAACTCCAACAGAACCCGGCCGATCGGGTAGAGCACCAACGTCATCGCCGCCGTAACACCGTGGCGCTTTCGCCAGTAGAAGATGCCGGACAAGACCGCGGCAAGCAGGATGGCTTGAATTGAAGAGTATAACTGCGTTGGATGGACCGGCAGCGTTTGCGCGCCGTCGGCGAGTGCCACCAGTTCCGCCAGCGACGTGCGGTCCTTCTCGCCGGCGCGAGAAGGGTATTGTCTGGCTGCCGCGATTCGGTGGGCAAAGTGTTTGTCGTTATTGGCCTGAGCGACCGCTCGAAGATTCTTACGCTTGACCTCGAGCGCCTTCGTTTCGGCGGAATTCGGATCGTCCGCCTTCGCTTTCTTATAGGCCGAGTTCGCGGCGTTGTACGCCTTTGCCGGACCCGTCAGTTCTTCCTCGGACATCCGCATCGGCGCATCGGGCGGCGAATCCGGCAGCAAGAACGGTCGCAGCACATTCGGACCCGAGACGATGAGCTCCGCCGGGACGGTAATCTGCCGGTGCTCCCACTGGTCGATGTACGCGGAGGCATGATACGGAAATTGAACGGACCACGCCGGCGCCGACTCGATCGGGGCACCGGACGCGATGCAGACGCTACCGTAGCAGCAGCCGTTGAAGAAACAGCCGATCCGCCCGAAGGCCAAACCCCACATCGTACCCGGCGCCATAATGTCCAGGTAGAGCCGCGTCGACTGTTTGGTAATCACCAGATAGATGACGATTGCGAAAATTGCACCCAATAGCCCGCCGAGGAACTCCAGCCCGCCCCGCCGAATATCGACAACCGCCAACAGCACGTTGGGCGCATTGACAA
Source organism: Planctomycetota bacterium (assembly GCA_022567365.1). GTDB lineage: Bacteria > Planctomycetota > Phycisphaerae > UBA1845 > UBA1845 > JADFHG01. The sequence continues at coordinate 6,257 of JADFHG010000160.1, forward strand.
AGTCTGTTTGCCAATAGTGCGCCACGAAAAAGAGCCTCGCGCCCGCAACGCCCGCAAGGAGCGCGACAAAGGCAAGGTTGAGGACCGTGTCCGGATTGGCTTTCACCCGTTCGGCCCGCCGCATGGCGAACCAGACCGCGCTCAGAAAGCCGATCATCATGCAAAACCCGTAGGTCTTGATCGAGACGGGATATGAAATCAACTCGGGATACATTGCCGTCGCGATACTATCAGCCGGTGGGAGGAACGTCCACGCCGATATTGTCGATGAGATGGACCGTCCCGATGCGGGCGGCCAAACAGATTCGCGCGGACCGATCTATCGTCGTGAGCGGCTCGAGGCTCTGGTCGTCTACGATCTCCACGTAGTCGACGTCGAAGGGACCGGCGGCTTTGATCTCGTCGCGAATCGCCGCCGTCAATGTCGCAACGTCTCGCTCACCGCCGAGCACGCGATCGCGGGTCCGGAAAAGCGCATGACTCAGTGACGCCGCCCGTTGTCGCTCGTCGGTTGAAAGCAGGACGTTGCGGCTCGACATGGCCAGCCCGTCCGGCTCGCGAATGGTCGGGCATGCAACGATGTCGATCGGAATGTCGAGGTCGCGGACCATCCGTTTGACGATTTGAAGTTGTTGGTAGTCCTTCTCGCCGAAGAACGCGACGTCCGTCGGCAAGATGTGGAAAAGTTTGGCAACAACGGTCGCCACACCGGTGAAATGGCCGGGTCTGCGCAAGCCGCACAAACGCTCCGTAAGCCCGGAAACCACGACGTTCGTCAGGGTATTCGGTGGGAAAATCGACTCTACGGCCGGCACGAAGACCAAGTCGACACCGAGCGATTCACAGGCCGCCAGATCAGCGGCCTCGGTCCGGGGATAAGCTGTGATATCCTCATTCGGACCGAACTGCGCCGGATTCACGAAGACGGAAACGGCCACAAAGTCACATCGGGCGCGCGCTTCTCGGATCAGTGAATAATGGCCTTCGTGTAGCGCGCCCATTGTCGGGACGAGGCCTGACTGCTGCCCTTTTTGGCGCGCGGCCCAAACCGCCTGCCGCGAGGTCTCGATTGCCGTCAGTTTGAGCATTCGTAGGTTTCTGCCATCGGAACGATTTGCCGCTCGATCTGCGTTGGCGACCCCTTGCCAAACCAAATCACGCTCGACACGGAGATCGTAGCCGGGCCGCAGCCTCTTGGCACGCGCTCGACGCGGATCGGCTACGCTCCAGGTTGTATTTGTACGTTCTCGCGTTAAAATTGGGCGTAGCTGGACGCCACATGTGACAATGGGAATCTACTAAGAGTGCGTCCTAAAACCGGTGGGAACCCCGGTTCTTTCCGAACCCCGACCGTGAGGGAGGGGCTTTTAGGACGCACTCTAAGACGCAGGATGTACCTTCGCGCCCCGTTGCAAAACGTGTGGCACGGGCTTCTCGAGCGTTTCCCGCTTCTGTCTTCCGAGCCGCGGGCTTCAGCCCGCGCGATGTCTCGGCGTTCGATGCA
>JADFHG010000161.1 GCA_022567365.1 Planctomycetota bacterium
AGCTTGCGCGATCGTTCGTACGTGAAGGAACGTCGCGCTAGGTCCGTAGCACCGCGCGGGCTGAAGCCCGCGGCTCGGGTTTGACGCTTCAGCCCGCGCGAGCGTCCGTACGCCCCTGAGCCGCATGCTTCAGCTTGCGCGATCGTTCGTGCATAAAGGAACGTCGCGCCAAGTCCGTAGCATCGCGCGGGCTGAAGCCCGCGGCTCGGTAGACGGAAGCGGGAAATGCTGCAACCGATGACGCCACGCCGCTCGGCCTACTTGCTGTCTTTGACCTCGAACTCCGCGTCGATGACATCGTCGTTTGACACAGCGGCATCCACGGGCGTCTCGCCTTCAGTCGTGCCCGTCGTCGTTTCCGCGTCGCCCTCGCCGGCGTCCGATTGCTGCTTCGCCGCTTCCTCGTAGACGATCTTGCCGATCACCTGCGCGTCCTGCATCAGGCTTTCGTGCGATTTCTTGATCGCTTCGATGTCGTCGCCCTTGAGGATCTCGCGGACGTTGTTGATCGCTGCCTCGATCTTGGCGCGATCGTCCGCGGGAATCTTCTCGCCGTGCTCCTTCAATTGCTGCTCGATCTGGAACGCCATACTCTCCGTCTCGTTGCGCGTCTTGACGAGTTCGGATTTCTTGATGTCTTCAGCCGCGTGTTCCTCGGCTTCCTTCCTCATCCGCTCGATATCTTCCTTGGAGATGCCCCCGCCACCCTCGATGCAGATGGATTGTTCCTTGCCGGTGGCCTTGTCCTTGGCGGAGACGTTGATGATCCCGTTGCGGTCGATGTCGAACGCGACCTCGACCTGCGGGACGCCGCGCGGCGCCGGAGCGAGTCCGGTCAGGTTGAAGCGACCCAGCGTTCGATTGTCGATGGCCATCGGACGGTTGCCCTGGAGCACGTGGATCGACACCTCGGTCTGGTTGTCCGCCGCGGTCGAAAACGTCTCGGTCTTTGACGTCGGAATCGTCGTATTCGCATCGATAAGCGGTGTCGCGACCCCGCCAAGGGTCTCGACGCCGAGTGTCAGCGGTGTGACATCGAGCAGAACAATATCGTCCTTCTCGCCGGAGAGCACCGCACCTTGAATGGCCGCACCGACCGAGACGACCTCGTCCGGGTTGATGCTCCTGTTGGGCTCTTTGCCGAAGATGTCCTTGCAGAGCGCCTGCACGGAGGGGATCCGAGTCGAGCCGCCGACGAGGATGACGTCGTCGATGTCCTTGGCCGTCATCTTGGCGGCCGAGAGCGCGTCCAGGACCGGCTTGCGACATCGCTCGGTGAGCGACTTGGTCAATTGCTCGAACTGGCTGCGCGTGATCGTGACCTGAAGGTGCTTGGGACCCGACGCGGTGGCCGTAATGTAGGGCAGGTTGACCGACGTTTCCATCACGGTCGAGAGTTCGCACTTCGCCTTTTCCGCGGCTTCATTGAGGCGCTGAAGGGCCATCGGATCTTCGCGGAGGTCCACGCCCTCCTGCTTGCGGAAAGTCTCCGCCAGGTAGTTGATGATCTCCTCGTCGTAATCATCACCGCCCAGATGCCCATCGCCGCTGGATGCCTTGACCTCGAACGTCCCGATCTCCGGATCGATTTCGAGAATGGAAATGTCAAACGTACCGCCGCCGAGATCGAACACCGCGATGGTCTCTTCCTTCTTGGCGTCGGCGCCGTAGGCGAGGGCGGCCGCCGTCGGTTCGTTGATGATGCGCTCGACCTCGAGGCCCGCGATCTCTCCGGCGTCTTTGGTGGCCTGTCGTTGGGCGTCGTTGTAGTAGGCGGGCACGGTGATCACGGCTCGATCAACGGTTTCGCCGAGATAGTCCTCCGCCGTCTTCTTGAGGTCCTGCAGCACCATGGCGCTGATCTCGGGCGGCGAATATTGCTTGCCGCGGACCTCGACCTTGACGTAGTCTTCCGGACCGCCGACGACCTTGTACGGTACGATTTTCTCTTCGCTACCGACCTCGTTATGGCGGCGCCCCATGAATCGCTTGATCGAGAAGATCGTATTCTCGGGGTTCGTGACCTGTTGGTGACGCGCGATCTGACCGACGAGACGCTCGCCTTTGTCCGTGATCGCAACGACGGACGGCGTAAGCCGCGAGCCGTGAGAGTTCGTAAGCACCTTCGGCGTGCCGCCCTCCATTACGCTCACAACTGAATTCGTCGTCCCCAGGTCGATTCCGATGATCTTGGCCATGCTGTCCTCCTTGTCTTCGCGGGTACGTGCAACCGCGCGCACGGCTACCGCCATGTGCAATGGGCATACGCCATGCCAGGATACGATCGGCTTGAATTGACGTAACATATTGCCGTAGATGAAGTTATGGCCGTAGGTCGAATCGTTCGCGATCGAGGCTGCCAACGTGGCAGCCGCCGAACTGCGAAAGTGGCACTCCATGGATGCTCGGGTCCACCTTTTCTACGATCACGCAAGAAAGTTCTTTGGAAACACGGAAGCGACGGTACACTCAACACCTATGGAAATTGAACCACTCGGAACGGTCCAAGGACACGGCATACCAACTGTCCGCCAACAATCGATTTTCGTCGAGAATCGTGTCGGGCAACTCATGCGACTGACGCAGATTCTCGGGACGGTGGATACTCGGATCCTCGCCGTATCCGTTGTTCACTCGGTCGACTGCGCGATCTGTCGGATGATCCTGGACGATCCGGACAAGGCGTACGACGCGTTGCGCGACGCGAGGTTCACCGTCAGCGAAGTCGAGTTGCTGGTCGTCAGTCTCCCGCACGGGAAGCGAGCGCTCCTTCATACGTGGGCGGCGCTTCTGGGTGGCGAGGTCAACATTCACTACACCTATCCGTTGTTGGTTCATCCGCGCGGGGCCGCCGCCCTCGCCGTGTTTCCAGACAACATCGACCTTGCGGTTACCGTCTTGCGGGAACACAACTTCGAGCTGCTCGATCAGGAAGACCTGCGCGACTTTCGAGGGGAATAACATTCGCCGAGCCACACGTCCCACCAGTGGCTCGGTTCGACGGCACCCGAACACACGCCTCCTATGCGGCGTACCCACCGTCTTGCCGGCCCGCTTGCGGGTGTCGGTGCTGCATCCGCAGTTTCGACCTGTTCAACAGGCTGGGAGCGCGGGTGAGGTATTTCGGCTGGCCGAATAGCGGCGGTCGAGATAGAGTCCGATCGAAGCTCGTCCGGCGTAGACGGGCACCGATCGTCGAACGCAATACGGAGACCCCCGCTCATGGACCTGGACGTTGCCCCCTTGATATCCCGATGGCTCCACTTGGTTGGCGTCATCATCGCGATTGGCGGCGCGGCTTGCCTTCGGTTTGCCGTCCTGCCGGCCCTAAAGACAATATCGAACGAGGATGAACGACAACGGGTGCACGAAGTGCTCAGAGCGCGTTGGGCAAGAGTCGTGCAGGTTTCGATTGCCCTGATCTTCCTGACCGGCGCGGCCAACTTCCTACTGCTGGCGCTTCCGCCAAAGGTCGAACCGATGCCGTACCACGCCATTTTCGGGCTGAAGTTCTTCGCGGCCATGTTCATCTTCTTCATCGCCAGCGCGCTCGTGGGCAAGAGCCCCGGATTCGCCGGGATAAGGGCGAAACGGGAAAAGTGGCTGACGATCTTATTGCTCACCGCCGCGGTCGTAGTGTTGGTTTCCCTCTCGCTCGGGTACATCCGCGGGTGAGTATCCGAATAGACCCGCGGCGCTATCCTTACCACCGACGATTCGGCAGAATGGTGGGTGTTGGCGAAGCTGTTGCGCCGGCTAGTGCAGCGTCACACCTGGATTTGCGGGTTGGTGTTGAGCGATAGGCATAGCAAAGTCCGTTCCCTCACGGTCGCGGTTCTGATTTGGGTCGTCGCCCAACCCGCAAGATTACGCGTGAAGATGCACTAACGGCCCGTTGCCGGTCGGCTTGCCGGCGCACGTGGTTCGGAACCCGGAAGCGGAAACGGTCCAGTCGGCTATGGCACACATTCTTGAACAGCCTGCCAAGTCGTGTCACCCCGCGCCCACAATATCCAGAAGCAACCGCGGCGCATCCTGAACACCGATCGCGAAGATGCTCTCGGCCATGGGGGCGACCTTGAACAGTTGTTCCTGCAGGAGGGTTGGGGCGGGCGACTTTTCGTCCATCAGTGCCGTCGCGTCCGTCACGTGGTTCAGACCGAGCAGGTGTCCCGCCTCGTGTGCCACCACCTGCCCGATCGCCAGTCCGATCTTCACCGCGGGCGGCAGGAACCCGAAGACGTCCGGACCGAACGACTCCGAGAAGATGATCCCGTCGTCGCACTGGTTCATGTTGTATTCATCGACGCCGTCGGCCACCCCGAACACGGTGTCGTTGAAACCCCCGATGAAGAGCGTCGTCACATTGCCGTCCGGCACGGCGTCGAGTTCGTCCGATGTCACCACCGTGACACCGACGCCTAGATATCGACGTCGGACCGTCTCGATCACGAGGGTCTTGATCAATTCCGTGTCGTCCGCGTAGTTCACATGAATTGCGGCCGCGTCGAAGGGCGGCACCGTCATCTCGCCGAGAATCGGCGGAGAAAACGTCGCCCCGTCGAAGTCGAGAAAAATCGTCTGCGGCGACGGGGGCACGACACCCGCGTCGCGCTCGACGGCCACGTCGATGCGATACGCGCCAAGGTTGACGCTCGACGTCGAATGGGTGATCGCCAGGTAGTAATGGTCGGAGTCGTGTCGAACGGTCTCTTCGACCACGCGGAGCGCCTCGTTGCCCGACGCGTTGAATGATCCGAGTATCACCGAAAAGAGCGCCTCCTCGCCGTCGAAAATGGCCAGCGAGATTTTCAGATCGCTACTGATCGGATCGCGGTCCACGACGATCCGGTCTCCGGCGGTCATCGCGCCGAGGTCGAAGACGTCCACGTCGCCGACGAGGTCAATCTGCCCGTAGTAGGTCCGATCGGTCTGGTTGATGTTCTCGAGGACGACGGCTCCTGCGAACGAGTCGTTCGGTTCGACGTCGTTACCGAAACTGATGCTGCCGTCACCGCGGTTGGACGTACTCGGCTGCGCGTCCTCGCCGTCAATGAGACCGTCGCCGTCGCTGTCGTCGTCAAGAGGCGACGTCCCCGTTTCGTCGATCTCCACACCGTCGGCGAGCCCGTCGCCATCGGTGTCCGCGACGAGAGGATCCGTTCCCAGGCGCAGCTCGAATTCGTCGGTCAGTCCGTCGTTATCGGTGTCCGCGATGCTCGTGCCCGGTGGGTCGTCCGGCGGCACGGGGCAACCCGTCGCCCACAGGAGGAGCGACACGAACAACAGCACGCACCAATGACCCCGCACATACCGGTGTGACCCCCCGGCGGATCGCTCGCACGCCCATCGTCCCCCGGGATCCAACTGGTCGAGACTGCCGAGATGTTGCAGACCGCTCACCCGTCGAACATTCACAATGGTGCAGCGTCGTCGTCGTTTGCCGATCACGGATTCATCCACCATGCTGGTTGTTTCCACGTTGTCGTTTCCCCGTTGCGATCGTCCTGTCGCCAGTCTCTTCAATACCCGCCGCTTGCGTGCCGGCGATCGCGACAGCAGCGCCGCGCTCCTGTATCATCCATCGGCCCCGCGCTTATGATCCGCGAAAACCTAGTGTCCGAAAAGGGTCCAGGAGTAGGTTAATGAGAATCGCCGTCACCGGCGCGACCGGGTTTCTCGGTCGCTACATCGTCGATTATCTGACTAACGCCGGCCATTCCTGTCGCTGCTGGTGCCGGCCGGCATCGGACCGCAGCGGGTTTGACGTCGGCGAGCGCGGGATCGAGTGGGTCAAGGGCGATCTCGCCGATCCCGATTCGATCGCGCCGCTCATTGCCGGGACGGATGCCGTCGTCCACGCCGCGCTCTATCGCCCCGGTGCGGGGTTTCGCGGCGCGGAGGGAGACGTCCCGTCGTTTGTCGAGCGAAATGTGCTCGGGACAATTCGCCTGATCGACGCGGCGCGTAAGGCCGACGTATCGCGATTCGTGTTCATTTCGACCTGCGCGGTCCACGAGGTAATCCTGGACGACCGAAAGCTCGACGAGGCCCACCCCACGTGGGCCACAACGCACTACGGGGCGCACAAGGCGGCGATCGAGCAATTCGTTTGCAGCTATGGCCTGGGTAGCGGATTCGAAATCTGCGCCCTGCGACCCACGGGAATCTACGGGATCAACCGGCCCATCGAGAAGAGCAAGTGGTACGACCTCGTTCGCTCGGTAGCCCGCGGAGAGCCTGCGTCGAGCGCGCTCGGCGGGAAAGAGGTCCACGCGGCCGACGTGGCGAAGGCCTTGGGAATCCTGCTCCGAGCCGACGGTGTCGCGGGGCAGGTGTACAATTGCTACGACATGTACATTTCACACGAGGCGGTCGCCGGGATCGCAAAGACCCTATCCGGCAGCGCGAGCGTCATTGAATCGTTAGGCAAGACCCCAAGGCATCAGATCGACACGTCCAAACTCCGCGGCCTGGGAATGGAATTTGGTGGTCGCGACCTCCTGACGGAAACGGTCGGTCGTATGATTGACGCATAGCCGCTCGATCGCGGACACCGCGCCGAACCACAGACCGAAACACACGGCTCGGCGATGTGATAGCCAACCGGCGCTGATACCTTGGATTCTCGAAACCATCTTGCGTTTCGCGCGCCATTCGGCAACATGTGCGTCGATGGCGCCGACACCGAACAAGAAGAAGTCTCCCACAGGGCGCGGGTTGCTCGCCCGCCCGCTCGAAGCCCTGGTCTTTCTCCTGCCGCTCATCGCGTTCTATGGTCTGTTCGCGCGGTCGGCGAACCAGCAGGTCATCGCGTTTCACGTCGTCCGAGTTTTCTTCGAGCTGTTTGGCGAGTTCGGCCGATGGGCGCCCGGCATCGCGGTCGTCGTCGTGTTGATCGCCACGCACGCCGCTTCCGGCGAAAAATGGCGGGTTCGCTGGAGCCGAATCCCGCTCATGTACGTCGAAGCCGCGCTGCTCGCGCTGCCCCTTCTTCTGCTGGGACGAACGAGCTTCGTGGGCGGCGCCTCGTCCGTCGCGCAAGATACGATTCACGCAATCGCGCTGGGCGTCGGCGCGGGCGTGTACGAGGAATTCGTTTTTCGGCTGGTGCTCATTACGGTGTTGATGATGGTCGGCGTCGACCTCCTGAAACACACCAAGGGCCGCGTCGCGGTGTTCGCGATCATCGTCTCGTCGTTGGCCTTCGCCGGCCACCACCATCAGCCCATCGGAGCGGAACCGTTCGAATGGACCGCGTTCGCCTTCCGTTCGATCGCCGGCGTGTATCTCGCGGGTGTTTTCTGGGTTCGCGGCTATGCGTCCGCCGCCGGCGCACACGCCGCCTACAATGTGTTGCTGATCGCGCTAGCCCGACTTGCGACGTCCGCCGCCTGAACGCCCGGAGGATCCGCTCGCCAATTGCATCTGCACGACGGCCTTCGCGAGGGCCAAGCGTTGGGATCGGCACGTCCCCCGAGCCGCGGGCTTTAGCCCGCGCGATCTCTCATCACCGGTGAATTCTCCCGGGTCGTTTGCCAGCATAGGCGGTATTTCACCAAACCACGCGAGTGATTGCGGCCATATGGACGCACCGACGATCCGGAAGCACTGACAAATGCGTCACTCTTTGACCTTGCCCTTCAACGAGAATTGCCGTAGGATGAGCCACACTGGCAAGCGAAGGGCGACGACACGCTGCGGTTCTATCGTGACGCTGAGTCGCCCCCATGTTCCGATCGCAATCGGAGATCGCCAC
>JADFHG010000162.1 GCA_022567365.1 Planctomycetota bacterium
ATCGGCGAGGGCGATCCGCTGACCGAGCACCCGCCCGAGCACGAGAGACGCGTCGGCCGACTCGTCCGTCGGTTCGCCCATGCCGGCAACAAGAATCGTGTTGACGCGATCCTCGCGGCCTAGCATTTTCTGCAACGTCTTTAGCGGGACGAAGGCGTTGCGAGCGAGCGCGGGTCCGGCGCGCAGGGCGAATCCTCCCAGCCCGTCCGTTGCTACGATCGCACGAACCGTGAGCCGGCGTGCCACCGACGTGGCATCGCGCCGACCCAGCAGCGTTTCAGTTGGAACTGTGCCACCCTTCTCGACTCGAATGATTAGGTCATCGCCGACACCGACGTCCAGCTCGTCAGCGAGCAGGTCGTTGAGCACGACCGACGATCCCTTGAAATCGGCCGGCGGCTGCCAAGACGAATCTTCGAGTCGCCAAAACCGCTCGTCGATACCGAGCACACTGATGCGATTCGCGCGCCGACCGGAGTCCGGTTGCGAGGCCCCACCCCGCAGGAGGATCGCGGGGCATGTCTTGCCCGGAAACCGATCCAGATCATCTCCCGTTGCTGTCTTGCGAGCCGCGGGTGCCGTGAGGGACTCACGGAAGAAGCGATTTGCCTGTAGCGCGTATTCCACCGACCCGAGCTTTTGCAATGCGGCCGAACGGAGGCTGCCGCGGACCGAGTCGCCCACGACCAGCGCCCCGGTCAGAACGGATGCGGCCGTTGCGACACCCAGCAGCACCGCGAGATTCGTGCGTCGATGGTACAGCAGGCTGCGGCGGAAAAGTACGGTAAGACGCATCGGTTGGCACTCAGGAAACGGCGAGGACACCGTCGGTCAGTTCGTATTGCCGATCGAAACGCGCCGCCAAAGTGGGGCTGTGGGTCACGACGACGAGGATCACGTGTTCGGCGTGTTGCAATTCAAGAAGAAGCGCGCCGATGCGTTCGGCCGACGCGCGGTCGAGGTTGCCTGTGGGTTCGTCGGCCAACAGGAGCGGCGGGGCGTTGATCAGCGCGCGGGCGAGCGCGGTGCGTTGGCGCTCACCGCCGGAGAGCTCGGCCGGTCGATGCTCAAGCCGGTCGGACAAGCCCACGCGATCGAGCAGCTTCTTTGCACGGGCGACGCCGTCGTTCGATCCACGATGTGCCAATGTCGGCAGCAGGACGTTTTCGAGGACTGACAAATGGGGCAATAGGTGGTGATCCTGGAAGACGAATCCGACTTGCTCGTTGCGGTAGCGCGCTAGCTGAGATTCCGACAGCGCGAACGGATCGCAGTCGCCCAATCGAACGGTCCCGCCGGTCGGTTCGTCGAGGGTGCCGATGATGTTAAGGAGCGTGCTCTTGCCGCAGCCGGACGGTCCCATGATTACCGCGACCTCGCCCGGTTGCAGCGAAAGCGACACGTCGCGCAGCACGACCAACGGCTCGCCCCGAGTGGGATAGACCTTGGCCACGGATTCGACGGACAACGATTTCGCAGTCGATTCGCTCATTGCGTGTTCACCGTTTGATTGTAAACGTGCCGGTGCAGGAAGCCCATTGCGAACGTCTCACCGTCGTTGTCGGGGCGCCGCTGCGCCGGCATGAATTCGCTCGTAGATCGACCAGCACCGATCGGCCATGATCTCCGAGGTGTATCGTTCGAGTACCGCGCGTCGTCCCTCGGCGCCGAGTCGGCGGCGCAGGTCCCCATCATCCATGATCCGCGAGAGGGCGTCGGTCAGCCCGCGTGGATCGTTGGGATCGTACAGGATTCCGCCGCCCGTCGCATCCACGAGTTCGGGGTATGCGCCGGCGTTCGGCTCCACGACGGGCACACCCTCGCCCAGCGCTTCGATGACGGGCCTGCCCTTGGCATCGGGCAGCACCGACGGCACGCAGAACACGTCCACCGAGCGGAGCAGCGCGATCTTGCCGGCGCGATCGGTTTCGCCGATATACTCGAACGCTCCCTCCAACCCGCCGGTCCTTGCGCGCCGACGGACCTCGTCCAGATATGGCCTGTGCGATCGTCCGAGGTATCCGCCTACGCGCAGTCGGCACGACCGGCCCGTGCGTCGAAGCTCGGCCACCGCGTCGACCAATAGGTGAAGGCCTTTTTCCCGGCATATTCTGGTGAAGTATCCGATCGTGAAGACCTCGTTTTCGGGCGGTTCCGCCAGCTCGGCGCTCGGGCGGACGCCGATCGGTACGACGTCGATCCGATCCGCGCGGAGATTGAAGGCGTTGGCCGCATAGCGCGCGTAGTAGTCGGTCATGGCGATGAAGCCGTCAACGTCCTTCCCGCGTTCGGCGATGAGCTTAAGCGCCTGCGCGCGATAGGGTTCCGCTAGGCCGAGAAGAAAGCCGTCCTCACCGGCGAGCGTACACACGACGGGTGCGCCGATGGCGTCTTTAAGTCGTCGCGCGAGGCCGACGAACATGAGGTTCGGCAGGTTGATCACGTCGGGCTTGACGGCTTGGAGCACGTCGATGAGTTTTTGGAGCTCCTTGGCGTGGCGACCGTCGGCGCCTTCGAGCATCGAGACCGTCAGTGTGCCGAGGAGTCGCTCGGACTTCGTGTCCCCGGCTGTGCGCATGACCCAGCGGAGCAAGCCCGGGGCATCGAGCATGCGGTCCACGAATCGAGGCGTGTGTTTGAAGATGCGCGAGACGTGTTGCAGGTAGACGCTGATTCCACCGTAGAGCACGCGGTGCTCGCTGACGTCGCGTTCGTCGGTGCGGATGGGCGTGTATAGCGGCAAGAGCACCACGTCGCGCCCCTGTTCGAGCAGTGTGGCCGCGAGGAGATTGTCGCGCAGGCAGTTGCCGCAATACATCCCGCCCGCACCAGCCGCCAGATATGCAACCCGCATGCCTCGTCTCGCAGGGAATCCATAAACCGTTGTACGTGGACGGGGTTCGATGCCCCGTCCTTCGCGCGTAGGGCGAAGATGAACCGATTCCGGGCGGCTGGCAGGCCGTTGAACAAGTAGCGGCCGCCCCCCGTGGCGCCGTGGAATGCCCAAGAACGTGGACCAACGACACCGCCATCGCGTTCTTCAACGGGCTGCCAAGGGATCGGTTCCCTTTGGCCGCTCCCTTACGGTCGCGGTTCGGATAAGATGCAAACGGCGTGACAAGCTACGCTAAACTCGCCAACGGCGCGATACACTCCGGTACATCGTTGCTCGGTTTGTTGACGAGCGTGCTCACCGGAAAGGCGGTCATCTCGTCTGGCTCGTACGCGCGTAACAATTGCATCAAGGATTCCGCGTCGTTTCCTTCCGGGTCGAGCCACTGGTCGTAATGACGGCGTTCGAGGATCACGGGCATACGATCATGAATCGGGCTGAGGAGTTCGTTCGGCTCGGTCGTCAGGATCGTACACGAGTCGATCACCGAACCGTCCGATCCCTCCCAGTGTTCCCGCAGCCCGGCGAATGCGAAGGGACGACGGTCCCGCATCCGGATGTAGTACGGCTGCTTCCCAGGGCCCTCTTTCCGCCATTCGTAAAACCCGTCCGCGAGGACGAGGCACCGCGCATGTTTGAATGCCCGGCGAAACGACGGCTTGCTCGCGGCGGTCTCCGAGCGGGCGTTGATCATCCGGTAGCCGATTTTGGGATCCTTCGCCCATGACGGTACAAGACCCCACGCGAGCATATCGACCTGCCGCTTGCCGGTCCCGACAACCGAAACAGCGGGCACCGCTTGCGACGGTGCGATGTTGTATCGCGGTTTCAAATCGTCGGGTGCGACGAGATCAAACAGCTCGCCGATCTGATCGGGCGGCGCGTGCAATGTGTATCGTCCGCACATGCCGCCCATGCTACTCGCAGGGACGCATCATGTCAGCAGTCGGACGTGGTGCGCGGCAAACCGGCTGCGCTAATCCTCCATCTCCCACGTCGGAATGCGGCCCGGGGTCCATGGCGCGCCGGCCAACTCCAGCTTTTCCTCGAGCTGCGTGAGATCCTCGGTCATCAACGTGCGTAGCTCCGCGAGGACGGTGGTGAACTCTTCACCGGCTTGTTCATACGCTTGGTGTTGCGTTTTCGTTGGGGCCGACGTGACGTCCCATTGGATCGCGACGCCCAAGCGCCGGTTGATCGACGGCGAAACCGGTTCGTTGCGACGGCTTCGCGTTTGGTCGCCGCGAAGTTTGGTCATGATCGAATTGAGTCGAGCTTGAAGATCCTGCACCTCGGTGAGCAGCGCGCGGTCGGCTGCGGGCGTATCGAGGATGGCTTGGCGAATATGGGTGACACGGTTCTGCGCTTCACCGGCGGCCCGGCTCGCGCCGCGGACGGCGCGTTGAAGGTTGGCGACCTTCTTGCGAAACGCCATGAGCGCGGCGCGATCCTCGGCTCTAAAGGTCGCCAGATCGAGCGGTACGACCTCGAACGTTTCCGGGGCGGCGAGGTCGGTCATGACACCGTCGACTTCCTTGGAGAGCGTGACGGTGAATGTTCCGGGCAGGGCGAGCGGACCGGACGGCGGGCTTACCCAGGGCGGCAGATTGGTCGGTGGGCTGAGGCGCGTGGGCGTTGACGCCGGATAGTGCAAGTCCCAGGCGACGCGGTGGATGCCCTTGCCCCGCGGCCCGGTGATTCGCCGGACGATCTCGCCCGCATCATCCCGGACGGTCACGATGATCCGCGGATCCTTCTCTTCGTCCTCGGCCCGCAGCTCCTCGATCGTCGGGTAGTCCGGGGTGGCGCCGGACTTGCGTGCCTTCTTGTCCGCCTCCTTGCGTTTCTCCTTGCGGCTCTCGAGCTTTTCCTTCAGATAGTAGGTGAAGACCGCGCCATACGGGGGGTTCGGCGCCGCGTAGTACGTCATGCCCTGCGACCCACGACCTGAACCGCCGAGCCGGCTTGTCTGGATATAGCGCAGTGCCGTCTTGACCGGGAAGAGGATCGAGTCTTCGTCCAAAGCTTCTTTGCTGACGGCGCGGAGGGGCGAGTAGTCGTCGAGGATGTAGAACCCCCTGCCGAACGTCGCGAGCGCGAGGTCGTTTTCGCGTTTCTGGATCGCAAGGTCGCGCACGGCGATCGTGGGCATACCACCCTTGAGCTTGAACCACTTCGCTCCGCCGTCGATGGTGAAATAGACGCCGAACTCCGTGCCCACGAACAGAAGGTCCGGTTTCACATGGTCTTCGGCCAACGCATAGACGATGTCTCGCTCGGGAAGGTCGCCCGCGATCGACGTCCACGATTGCCCGCGGTCGGTGCTCTTGAGCACGTATGGCTTGAAGTCGCCGTTCTTATGGTTGTCGAAGGCCGCGTACACGGTATCGGCGTCGTGCTGCGAGGCTTCGAGTCGACTGACGTAGGTCATGTCGGGCACGCCCGGAAACAGCGCGATCTTGCGCCAGTGTTCGCCCGCGTCTTCGGTGACGTGGATCAATCCGTCGTCCGTGCCCACGTAGAGCAGCCCCTCGACCATCGGCGACTCGGTCAGGGCGACGGCGTTGCCGAAGACCGACGTCGACCGGTTCTTGGAGACGGCGTCGACGTTTTGGATCTTGCCCATGATCTTCAGCGCGTTTCGATCGAGTCCGCGCGAGAGGTCGTCGCTGATGACCGTCCAACTGTCGCCGCGATCGTCCGAGCGAAACAGCCGGTTCGCGGCGAAATATAGGCGCTTGTGGTCGTGCGGGCTGAGGATCAGCGGCGAGTCCCAGTTCCAGATATACGGCTTTTCGCCGGGGGGCTCGAGCGGTTTGATATCGACGATCTCGCCGCTGCGCCGATCGTGGCGGATCAGACCGCCGTATTGCCACATGCTGTATACGATGTTCGGGTCGGTCGGATCGACGCGCGTCTGATACCCGTCGCCGCCGACGGTGATGAACCAATCGTCGTTGGTAATGCCGGCCGGGCTTTTCGTGCGCGACGGTCCACCCTGCGAGTTGTTGTCCTGCGTCCCGCCGTAGACGTAGTAGAAAGGTAGCGAGTCATCGATGCCGATGCGGTAAAACTGCGTGACCGGCAGGTTCGGTTTGAACTGCCAGTTTCCGCCGCGGTCGTAGCTCTCATAGATGCCGCCGTCAGACCCGACGAGGAGATGGTCGTTGTCGGCCGGGTTGATCCAGAGGGCGTGATCGTCTACGTGGCGATACTTTCGAGGGACGCGCTGAAACGTCTTGCCGCCGTCCTCGGTCACGTGCATGAAGGTATCGAGCGTGTAGACTCGATCGACCTCGATCGGATCGCATACGATTTCATTATAGTATTGCGGGCTGGAAGACATGTAGTCGTTTCGCTTTTCCCACGTCTCGCCGCGATTGGTTGATCTGAAGAATCCGCCCTTGCCGTCCGCGGCTTCGATGATGGCGTACACGACGTCGGGGTTGGCGGGCGAGATGCACATGCCGATCCTGCCCTTGTCGACCCCCGGAATACCGTGGGTAAGCTTGCGCCAGGTCGCGCCGGCGTCGGTCGATTTGTAGATCGCCGACTCGGGTCCGCCGTTGATGAGCGTCCAGACCCGTCGTCGTCTTTGGTAGGAAGAAGCGTACAACACGTCGGGGTCGCGCGGGTCCATATGCACCTCGTTGACACCCGTGTCGTCGCTAATGTGCAGAACGCGGTCCCAGGTTTTGCCGCCGTCGCTCGTCTTATATAGCCCGCGATCACCGCCCGAGCGCCAAAGCGGCCCCTGCGCCGCCACGTATACCGTGTCCGAGTCGCGCGGGTCGATCGCGATCATACCGATGTGTTCGGACTCCTTCAGGCCCATGTTTTCCCAATGGGCACCGCCGTCGCGCGTGCGGTATACGCCGTCGCCGAACGAGACGCTGCGCTGGCTGTTGTTCTCGCCGGTGCCGACCCAAACGACGTTGGGGTTGTTCGGGTCCATGGTGACACAGCCGATCGAATACGATCCCTCGCTGTCGAAGACCGGTTTGTAGGTCGTGCCCGCGTTGTTGGTTTTCCAGACGCCGCCGGAGCAGACGGCTACGAAGTATTGACTCGGTTTGGCCGGGTTGACCGCGAAGTCGCCCACGCGCCCCGACATCAGCGCGGGACCGATCGAGCGGAGCTTTAGCCCGGCGAACGTCCCCGCGGACATGGGCTTGTCCTTACCCGAATCGCCTTCGGAGTCGTCGCCGGCCCAACCGACGGACGTCGCGAGCAGGTATGAAAAAACCCCTAGCAGTACAGGGAGGCGGACGCGCATAGCTATTCCTTTCGCATGAATCTTCTTTCCCAGTCTCCACGCCGTGCCGGTCGTCGACGTCGAGTTCGAAATCACCACGACCCCTACAACATAATATCGGACGCCTGAGATGCAACTTGAGGCGGGTTCGACGACGCCGGTTTCACCGAAGCGGTCCGCGCGAATCACCGACGGAACTGATATGACGTGTCTTGCGTTGCCAGGGCACGGCACCGGCGCCGGCGCCAATCGTGTGGCTTGACAATCCGTTAAAGAATAGCGCCCGCCCCCCGTGGCGGCCGTCAAACGCCCAAGAACGTCGGACATTGACACTGGCATCGGGTTCTTCAACAGACCGTTGGCGCGACACCACTAGTGCATCGCCACGCATAAACTTGCGGGTTGGGCGGCGACCCAAATCCGAACCGCGACCGTGAGGGAGCGGACTTTGCTATGCCTATCGCTCAACGCCAACCCGAAAATTCTGGGTTGGCGGCACACTAGTGCATGGTCACACGTCGTTTTGTGGGTTGACCGGATCGAGCGCGAGCAGGACGACCGTGCAAACGCCGCTCCCTCACGGTCGCGGTTCGCAAAGAGCTT